>JBEAUK010000107.1:0-5319 GCA_041161465.1 Planctomycetota bacterium
ACTGCATGAACGCGATGAGCGTGCCGAGCGTGATTCCCTGCGCCGACAGCACCTCGCCCGCGCCGCGCCAGAGGATGATCGCGCCCGCGCCCGCCGCGAGCGTGGCCATGAGCGGCACATACACGCTCGAGAGGACGGCGCTCCGCATCGACCACTGGTTCATCTCGGTCGAGAGCTTCTGGAACTCGCCGAGGTTCGCCTCCTCGCGCGCGAGCGTCTTCGTGGTGCGCGCACCGAGCAGCATCTCGCCGTACGACGCGGTCATGGCGCTCGAAAGACGCCGCGCCTCGCGGCCCGCGCGCATGAGGAACCGCTGGAAGACCGCGCACACGACCGCCATCACCGGCACCACCGCGAGCGCCCAGAGCGCAAGCCGCGCATCGATCACGAACATCGTGACGGTGACGCCCGTGAGGATCGCCGTGCACCACGCGAAGTCGAGCATGCACCACGGCAGGATGTTCGACACCTTCGAGCAGTCGCTCGTGAGCCGCGACACGAGCCAGCCCGTCGGCCGCACATCGAAGTACGCGGGCTCGAGCGTCTGGAGCTTCGCGAACGAATCGCGGCGCAGGCGATCGGCGGTGCGCGTCGCCACGCGGCCGGCGCTGTCGATGAAGAGCCACACGCCGCCCGCGAAGAAGACGAAGAGCGTCGAATACGCGACGAGGAGCGGCACCAGCTTGGCCTCGGCGCCCTTGTTTGCCTCGTCGATGATCGCGCGCACGAAGAGCGGCAGCGCCGTCTCGATCATGGCGATCACGATGCCGCCGCCGACGAGCCCCGCCACCGCACCGCGGTTCGCAAGCGCGCGCGAGACGATCGGCTTCCAGACCCGCAGGCTGAAGCGCGCGCGCGCGTCGTCGATCCGTTCGACTTCAGACATGCGCGGCCTCCACGGGCGACGCGTCGCCCTCGGGGTCGCTCTCGGTCTGGATGCGCCAGAGCGTGGCGTAGAGCCCGCGCTGCGCGATGAGTTCCGCGTGCGGGCCGCGCTGCGTGATGCGGCCGTCCTCGAGCACGATGATCTGGTCCGCGTCCATCACGGCGGACAGGCGGTGCGACACGATGATGCGCGTCTGTCCCGCGACGCGCGAGCGAAGTCCCTCGAGGATCGAGGTCTCGGTGTGCATGTCGACCGCGGAGAGCGCGTCGTCGAGGATCAGGAGCCGCGGCGCGCGGACGAGCGCGCGCGCGATCGCCACGCGCTGTCGCTGTCCGCCCGAGAGCGTGAGGCCCTTCTCGCCGACGACGGTGTCGTAGCCCTCTGGAAATCCGAGGATCGAGTCGTGGATGCACGCGGTCTGCGTTGCCTGCTCGATGCCCGCGTCGTGCGCGGCGCCGGCGGTGAGGCCGGCGACGATGTTCTCGCGCAGCTTCTTCGAGTAGAGGAACGGCTGCTGCAGCACCGTGCCCGTCGCGCCGCGAACCGCAGCGCGCGGGACACGCGCGAGCGGCTTGCCGTCGACCTGAATCGCGCCCGCGGTCGGCTCGTGGAATCGCAGCAGCAGCTGCACGATCGTGGTCTTGCCCGCGCCCGACGGGCCGACGATGCCGAGCGTCTCGCCCGGCTTCACCTCGAAGCTCACGCCGTCGAGCACCTTCGGCCCGGCGCCATGCGCGAACGACACGCCGTCGAAGCGGATCGCGAGGCCGTCGCCCGCCGTCGCCAGCGCGAGCGCGTCGGCCGCGGCGGGGTCGAGGTCGCGCTCCTCTGGCTTCGCGAGGATCTCGTCGAGCCGCACGACCGCAGCAAGCGCCTTCCCGCTCTCGACCACCATGCGCCCGAGCATGCGCACGGGCCAGATGAACATGCCGACGACGGTGAGGAAGTAGAAGTAGCTGCCCGCGCTCATCGAGCCGCGCGAGACGAACACCGCGCCAAGCGACACGACGATGACAAGCTGCAGGAAGCAGAGGAGGTCCGACGCCGACCAGAAGTTCGCGTAGTGGCGGAAGAGCGTGCGGTCGGCGTCGCGGAACGCGGCGGAGCTCTTCGCGAATCGCTCGTTCTCGAAGTCGGCGCGGCCGAACGCGCGCACGGTGCGGATCCCCGTGAGGTTCTCCTGCACATTCGCGGTCATCTTCGCCTCGGCCGCCTCCTTGATGCCGAAGTTCGGCCCCATGCGTCGGAAGTAGACCGCGGTGAACCAGAGCATCGCCGGAATGCAGACGATCGATGCGACCGCCATGCGCCAGTCAAGCGACAGCATGATCGGCAGCGGTACGAGCAGCATGAGCACCGCACGGCCGATCTCGGGCGCCTGGTTCGCGAGGAACATCCGCAGCGTCTCGATGTCCGAGGTGCAGCGCTGCACGAGGTCGCCCGACGGGATCCCATCGAGCGTGTCGCACGGCAGGCGCTGCACATGGTCGTACATGCGGTCGCGCGTCCGCCGTGCGACGCGCTCCGCCGCGCCGGTCGCGAAGCGGGTCTTCAGGTGAATCGCGACGCCCGAGAGCGCGGCGAGCGCGATCATCGCGAGCGCGGGGATCCAGAGCGCATCCCTGACGCGGCCGGCACCGCCCATCCAGTCGACAATCGAGCGCGAGACCGCAGATGGCTCGGCCGCGGGATCAAGCACGAGGTCGAACACGCCCTTCGGCACGAGCGGCGCCGCGTAGAGAAGCGCGGCGGAGGCGACGAGCGCCACCATCGCTCCGACGAACGACCAGCGCTCGTGCCCGGCGAGCCGCCACACCGCGCGCAGCCCCTCGCGTGGCGAAGGTTGCGGCGGTTGGTCTTGGTCGGAGTGTTTGGCGGGCTCGGTCATCCGGCTCTGCGCGAATTGTCTCGAAACGCGTGGTCAGATCGGCGTCTTCATGCCCATCGCGCGCACCGCGCACCAGCCGACGACCGCCTCGAAGATGACGAACATGCCCGAGACCCACACGGCTGCGGCAGGCCAGATCAGCCAGCTCGGTCCGATCTCCAACAACCACAGCGCGCCGAGCAGAAGGCCGATGGTCTCGAGAAACACGCCCATCACCAGACGGACGGTCTTGCCGCGCTGGTCGATATTGCAGGTGAACATAAATCCATGGTATGCGGACTTACCTTTTCAGGATGACAGGCTGTATCCGCCTTGACCAAGCGCGCGAATGGGGCGATACATCTCGTATTCTTCGCCTGCACCATGCGCCGCGCCATGCTCCGCCTCATGCTTCCGTTCCTCCTGCTTGCGCAGGTGATGGTCGGCATGTCGCCAGGGCACGCGATCTGCATCGCGCTTGAGGCCTGCTGCGGCACGCATGTCCATGCCGAGCCGATCGGGTTCGACCATCATGGTCACGACCACGGTCATGTCTGCGCCCTCGACCACGACCATGACCACGGTGATCACCATGGTTCTGCCGCTGGTTTTGCCGATGGTGATTCGCTCGCGCCGCTGTGTCCCGACGACTGCGCCCACGCGTGCTGCGCCGCGCACGAGGTCTGCGACGGCGACTGCTCGAAGGGCACCAGCCATTTCCACCTCGCCCTTCCCGACGATGGCGGCTGCGTGCGCGACCGTTCGAACGATCACTTCTGCGACCTCCGTCTGCTTGCGCCCGCGCTGAGGGTCTTCGCGATGCAGCCCGTCGTCGAGCTGAAGGCGCAGGCGGCGCTTCCCGCGCCATGGACCTGGCCCGATTGCGACCGGGCGCGAGCCCTCGAGACCGACTGCCTCCTGATCTAACGGCACGCTCCGCGTCTTTCGCGTTGCGTTTTGTCCGTTCTGATCATCGCTGAGGCAGCATCATGCATCCTTCCCACCGTCGCGCGCCCATCGTCGCGCTCTCTGCAGCGCTCATCCTTTCGCTCAACGGCTGCAAGTCCTACGAGCGGAGCACGCTCGACCTCGACCGCACGCAGCGCGAGTTCCTGCTTCGCGCGCTCGAAGGCCCTGTGCTCGAGGAGATGAATGCCCGCGCACAGACAGGCGCCGGCAGCGCCGCGTTCGATCCATCCGACGGGCTCTCGCTCGCGGAAGCGGAGGCGATCGCGCTCGTCTTCAACCGCGACCTCCGCACAGCACGCCTGGCGGCCGGCGTCACGCAGGCAAGCGCCGAGAATGGCGGCCTTTGGCGCGATCCTTCGCTCGGCGTCGACCTCACGCAGATCGTGAGCGGCGCGTCGCAGGGACTCGAGGCGATCGTGACCGTCGGCTTCACGCTGCCGATCTCAGGACGGCTCGAGCTCGAGAAGAACCGCCTCGGCGCCGAGCACGCCGCGGAACTCACGCGCGTTGCCGCCAGCGAGTGGGCGACCGTCGCGGCGCTTCGACGCGCATGGACCGAGCGCGCCGCAACTGCGCGCGCGGTCGAGGCCGCGCGAGATGTGCTCGGCCGCGTCGAGCAGGTCACGGCAATCGTGGATCGGATGGAACAGGCAGGCGAGCTCGCGCGCATCGAGGCACGGCTCTTCCGCATCGAGGATGCGAAGCTGCGCTCGAGACTCGCGGCGCTTGAGTCGGATCTCGCGCGTGCCTCGCATGCGGTCGAGGCGATTCTCGACCTGCCGCCCTCGGCCGGCCGCGTGTTCGCCGACGAGTTCGCGTCCCCCGCGCGACTGGCGCCCGAGGGACGCGAGGCTGTGATCGCGGCCATCCGCGACACGAGTCCGGCGGTGCTCGCCGCCCGCGCCGACTACGAGATCGCCGAGCGCACGCTCGAGGAGGAGATCCGCAAGCAGTGGCCTGACCTCGACCTCGCGCCCGGGTACGGCGAGCAGGACGGCGACCGCCAGTTCGTGCTCGGGGTCGGCGTCGTGCTGCCGGTGCTGAACGGCAACCGCCAGGGAATCGCGGTGGCCGAGGCCGAGCGCGAGGCCGCGCGCGGACGCGCCGAGGCCGAGCTCGAGCGCGCGCTCGGTGCGCTGCTTGCGGCCGAGGAACGCCTCGCGCAGGCCGCGTCGCGCCGCGACGCGGTCCGCACCACGCTCGTGCCGCTCGTCGAGGCGCAGTACGAGGAGACGCGCGAGGTGGCGCGCCTCGGCGAAGTGAAGACGCTTGTCCTCCTCGAGAGCCTGAAGCAGCAGCTCGACGCGCGCGCAGAGCTCATCGCCGCCGACCGCGACGAGGCGCTCGCCGCCATCGACATCGAGGAACTGCTTGGCCCGCCCGCGCTCGCCGAGCCCGCGCGCACCGACGCGACCACGACCGAACCGAAGGGAACGAACCCATGAAGACCTTGATCCGACGAATCGCGCTTCTCGCCGCGCTTCCCGTGCTCGCTGCGGGCTGCACCGACCAAGGCGCCGACAAGGCCGTGGACCCATACGCCGCCGAACACGCCGAGCAGGCCGCGGCGCCCACGAACCGCGTCGACATTCCCGAC
>JBEAUK010000117.1:0-27652 GCA_041161465.1 Planctomycetota bacterium
GCACGAAGCAGGCATAGGGCTTGCCCTGCGCGGCCGCGTGCAGCATCTCGGGGCCATAGTCGCTGGTGCCGCCCGTCGGCACGGTGTCGGCGGAGATGATTCCAGGGAAGCGGATCGAGCGGAAGTCGACGGCGCAGTCCATGCGGTCGGCGGCGAGCAGGCGATAGTGCCGCGCGTAGTAGCGGCCCATCTCCTCGACCGCGCGCTTGTTGACGCCGTACATCGTGATCGGCTCAAGGCATTGGTCTTCGGTGATGCGGCCCGCGGCGCGCTTCGCGTCGAGCGTGGGCACGCCGTAGATCGCGATCGTCGACGGGAACATGAACTTGACGCTCGCGCCACGGCGCGCGGCGCTGTCGGCCGCAAGCTTGAGGAGGTTCGCGCTGCCCATCACATTCACCTTGAGCGCGAGCTCAGGGCTCTTCTCGCCACGGGTCGAGAGCAGCGCCGCGAGGTGCCACACTTCGCCGATCTCATGCTTCAGCCCGATCGACTCGATGAACGCAGCGTCGCTGACATCGCCCGAGTAGGACTGCGACACATGCGATGCGCTCTCCTTCGGGAGCTCGCGGAGGTCCATCGCGATGATCTCGCGCGTGCCGTGATGCGCGGCCGCGAGCATGGCGAGGAGCGTGTGTCCCATTTCGCCGCCGGCGCCGGTGACGAGGATGGCGCCCGTCTCGGGCGTGCGCGTTCGATGCGACTTCGGTGCGGTCATCGTGGCCTGGCTCATCTCGGTTCTGGTGTCCAAGGAATGAATGGAACGGGATGCGGAGAAACGGTCGCGAGTATAGGGTGCGCACATGGAACGCCGCGCCATCCCCCTCCCCGAGCGCCCCGAAACTGCGGAGGAGATCATCCGCCACCTCGACCTCAAACCGCACCCGGAAGGCGGTTTCTACCGCGAGACATGGCGGGAATCGCGCGCAGACGGAGGCCGAGCCTCGGGGACGGCGATCTACTTCCTGCTGCCCGGCGGTGTCGAGAACCGTTGGCATCGGGTCGATGCGGCGGAGATCTGGCACTTCTATGCGGGCGCACCGCTCGAGCTCTCGATCGAGCGAGCGGACGGATCGGTGACGAAGCGCGTGCTCGGCACGGCGCTGTTCGAGGGCGAGGAGCCGCAGATCGAGGTGCCTGCCGACGCGTGGCAGCGCGCCCGCAGCCTCGGCCCGTGGACGCTCGTCGGCTGCACGGTGAGCCCGGGCTTCCTGTTCGAGAAGTTCGAGATCCGGGGCTGAAGCGGTCGCCGCCGCAGCCACCGATTCGACACGAGCGCTGTCCGCGGCCGCTCAGATCAACCGTTCAAGCAACGCCTTCGTCGCTCGGATGCCGTCGGCCTCGCTCATGCGCTTGCCTTCGTACTCGATGCCGATCGCGCCGGCGTATCCGCTCTTCTTGACGACCTCGATGAGCCTCGGGTAGTCAAGCAGCGTCTCGTTTCCATCCTTGTCGAAGTCGTAGCTCTTGGCGGAGACGCCCTTCGCGAACGGCATCACGAGACCGACATTCCGGACCGGATCGACGAGCGTTCCCCTGCCATCGCGCCAGTTTCCGAAATCGGGCAGCGTGCCGCAGACCGGATCGTTCACCGCCTTGATGACGCCGACGAGCCAGTTGCCGTCCGACGAGAGACCGCCGTGGTTCTCCACGATCACATCGAGCCCATGCGGCTTCGCCCGCGCACACAGCTTGGCAAGCCCATCCGCACAACGGCCCGACTGTTCGTCGGGGGTGCCTTCACCGATCGCGTTCACCCGGATCGAGTGGCAGCCGAGCGCCTTCGCGAGTTCGAGCCACTTCTCGTGGTTCGCCGCGAACTCGCGGCGCGCGCTCTCGTCGGCCGCGCCGCAGAGGCCTTCGCCGTCGCACATGATGAGCAGCGACTCGACTCCGGCGTCATCGAAGCGCTTGCGCAGCGTCGCGGCGAAGTCCTTCTCGCCGATCCTCGGCCGGTAGAACGAGTTCACGAGCTCGAGCCGCGTGATCCCGAACTCCTCGCGCGCGAACTTTCCGAAGTCCATCGGGTCGGCGATCACGCTCGGTCGCTCCTCTGGCTTGCAGAGCCCGAAGCGACGGTGGAGCGACCACTGCGCGAGCGAGATCGGGTTCTTCGCGCTCGCCGCCTTCGCGGGCGCCGCGGCGGTCGCGTCCTTCGCGGGCGGTGCCGACGAACCTGCCTGAGCGACCGCGTGGGAGACGAGACCTCCGAGCGAGGCCAGTCCGAGGATTCCAAGCGCGTGACGACGGTCCATGAGGCCTCCGAGGGATCGAGTGTCCATCTGACCCGTGCACGCTACCTCAAAGCGCGAGTGGCGCCAAGCATCGTGCCGAAACCTACACTGTCCGTCATGCCATTGAATCTCCGTGGATGGATCACCGCCCTGTCGCTCGCCGTCTGCGGTTTCGCGTCGCCGCACGCTTTCGGTCAGAGCGAGGAGCATCACCACGAGCACGCAAAGCGCGAGCGCAAGGAAGTCGCTCCGGCCGCAGCGCCCTCCCCGACGCAGGCGCCAGCCGCACCGGCCGGCGGCATTGCGTGGTACGCGACGCTGCACGGCGACGGCGACGCCGATCAAGGCACCGGCAACGACAATGTGCTTGGCTTTGGCGCCGATGGCGCGTCGAAGCCGAGCGTCCTCGGGCCCGCTTCGTCCGACATCGGCAAGGTGCACGGGCTGCGCGGTCTCCTCCCACTTCCAGACGGCACGCTGCTCGTGATCTCCGCGTGGAAGGAGAACACCATGATCCTGCGCTACGACCGACCGGGCGGCGACGGCGTGCGGCCGTTCATGGGCGTCTACGCGCGTGGCGGCGATGCGAATCCGCTGCTCAAGCACCCCTACGCGCTCGCGGTCGGGCCCGACGGGTCGGTGTACGCGTCGAACCAGGACTCGAACACCGTGACGCGCATCGGCGCACCGGGCAAGCGGCTCACGCGCGACGGCGGCGTCGACGGAGGCGGCCTGATAGGCGGGCTTGTCGTGCCCTCGCGCGAGATGTCGCCGAAAGGCAAGAACGAGCGCGGCATCAAGGAGGTGCGCGGCATCGCGTTCGGTCCGGACGGCAAGCTCTATGTCGCGGACCGCGGCGACGGCGAGGTCTCGCGCTGGGATCCTGCGACTGGCCGGCGCGAGGCGACGATCGCCTCCAAGGAACATGGCCTCGAGACGCCCATTCAGCTCTTGTTCTCGCCCGATGGTTCCGCGCTCTTCATCTCGGACAACAAGCAGAACAGCGTCTTCCGCGTCGCGCTCGCCGATGGCGCCGTGACGCGCTTCATCGGCCCCGACGCCGGCCTCGACGCCCCAAGCGCGCTCGCGATCGACGGCGACTGGCTCTATGTCGGTAGCCGCAAGGGCAAGGCCGTGCTGCGCTTCCGCGTCGTGGATGGCTCGCCCGACCACGCGCCGTTCGTGAGCGGTCTCCCCGACAATCCCGAGTACTTCGTCCGCAACCGGAGCTGAACGCGCCATGACCTTCGCCACACTCTCGCTCACAGCCGCGCTGTTCGCCGCCACCGCCGTCGAGACGCGCGAGATCGAGACGATCCGGGCGGCGCTTCCGGCGCTTGCGGCGCCCGTCGAGATCGATCTCGACTCGGTCGAGATCCCGACCATCCGCGCGAGATCGCTCGCGGACGCCGTCTGCGCCCAAGGCTGGATCCACGCGCGCGAGCGGTTTCTCCAGATGGACCTCGCGCGTCGCGAGCCAGCGGGCGAAGTCGGCCAGATCGTGCCGCAGGGCGTCGCGCTCGACCGCGAGTCGGTGCGGCTTGGCCTGCGCGCGATCGCAGAGCAGGCGGTCGCGCGGCTTCCCGAGAGGCACCGCGCGCTGCTCGAGGCGTATGCGGCGGGCGTCAACGCGCAGCTCGCGATCGCGAAGCCCTTCGAGTACCAGCTGCTGAAGGCCCCGTGCGCGCCGTGGTCGCCCGCCGACTCGATGCTCGTCCAACTGAGCATGGCGCGCTACCTCGACAACTCGGACGAACTCGATCGCGTCCGCACGCCGCTCTACCGCGCGTTCGGCGACGAACTCGCCGCGTACTTCAGCTCGGGCCGCGGCGCGCTCGACATGACGGTCGACGGCAGCGCATCGCCTGCCGTCGTTCCGATTCCTGATGCAAAGATGCTCGATCTGCGCGCGATGGGCCTGACGCCCCGGGCCGCGGGCGGAACAGGCAAGCCGCTCGAGACGCCAGGCTCGAACGCCTTCGCCGTCGCAGGTTCGCGCACGCGCGACGGACGCGCGATCGTCGGCAACGACATGCACCTCGCGCTGATGGCGCCGAACTTCTGGTACCGCGTCGACCTCCAGTGGGATGGCGGGCGGCTCATCGGGCTTTCGCTCCCGGGTGTCCCCGCGATCGTGCAAGGCACGAACGGTCATGTCGCGTGGGGGTTCACCAATCTCACCGCGGATCTCGCGGATGTGATCGCGATCGAGCGGGACCCTGCGAATCCGGCCAACTACCTCGCGAAGGGCGGCGCCAAGCCGTTTGTCCGCCGTTCCGTCACCATCGGAGGCGGCGCATCGAAGGCAGAACTCGAGGTGCTCTCGACCGAGTTTGGACCGGTGGTCGCAACCCTGCCGGATGGACGGCTGCTCGCCGTGCGCTCGCCGATCCTCATCGATGGCGCGATCGACTTCGGGCTGTTCGACATGGCGGACGCCACCACGCTCGAGGCGGCGCTCGCATGCGCGCGTCGCTGGAAGGGTCCGCCGCAGAATGTGCTCGTCGCCTCGTCGGACGGACGGATCGGCTGGACGATCTCGGGCGCACTGCCGCTGCGCGCGCGAACGACGCCGCGCATCATCGATTGGCGCGACGCGGAGCCGTGGCGCGGATCGATCCCGATGGACGAGAAGCCGACGATCGTCGATCCGCCGTCCGGAGTCCTCACGAGTGGCAACCAGCTGTCGGTCGCGCCGGCAGGCTCGCTGGTAGCCGTCCTCGGCGGCGACGAAGCGCAGGGCGACCGCGCGTATCGGCTTCGCGAGATCCTCGTCGCTCGTTCAGATTGGGATGAGTCCGCGCTGCACGGGGTGCAACTCGATGTCCGCTCTCCGCGGCTTCTCCGCTGGCGCGACGCGATCATCGCGGCGCTCGGCGACGAGGACCTTGCGGAGTTTTTTGAAAAAGCGCGCACCGAACTCGTGAACTGGGACGGGGATGTCACGGTGTCGACTTCGGCACCGGTCATCATCGATGCGTTTCGTCGCGAGTTTGCAGGCGATTTCGCCTCGTGGCTCGCTGCGAGCGATTCCGGAAGGAAGCACGGACTGACCGCCGAGGAGGCGCGCGCCGCACTCGATGACGAGGCGATCCTTCGAATCCTCGAGGCACGGCCAGCGCACCTCGCTTGCGACCCCGGCACACACGGTTGGCGCTGGAGCGTGAGGGAGTGGCTTGCGCGCGCCGCCGATAGTTCCCGTGCGGCGGCGCCTCGCGGCACGCCCGCCGCCGAACCCACGGGCGCGTTCGCCACGCGCGGCGAGCGCAACCGCCTGTCGATGCGCCACCCCGCCGCCGACGCGCTTGGCGCGGCGGCGCGCCTCGCGGAGATGCCGAAGGCACCCCTTCCCGGTCACCCAACCTGCGTGCGCGTCCAGACCCCGCGGTTCGGCGCGAGCCAGCGCTCGGTCGTCAGTCCAGCGAAGCTTGCGGACGCCGTGCTCGTGACGCCCGGCGGGCAGTCGGGGCTTCCGACCTCGCCCAACTTCCGGAACCTTCATGCGTGGTGGCAGGACGGCAAGCCGTATCCGCTGCTCGCGGGCGACACGAAGAAGCGCGTCGAGCTGAGCGATGAAGTCCCGCCGCCGGCGCCCAGTGCGCCAGCATCGGTCAGCCAGTCCAATTGAAGAGCAGCACCGAGAGATCCGCTCCCGTCACGCGGCTATCGCCCGTAAGGTCGCGAGTCGATGTGGGCAGACCCCAGTCGACGAGCAGCAGCGCGAGATCGACGGCGTCGACCGTGCCAGAGCCGTTGAAGTCGGCGGCATTCATCGCGCCACCATGCGTGAACACCGATGCGGGGATCGCGGTCTTCGCGACGGTCGGTCCCTGCCACGACGCGACGAGTCCAGCCGATCCGGTCGCCTCGAAGTACTCGACGCGGAACGCGTGCCGGCCTGCCGCAAGTCCGATCGTGCCGGACTTCTCGCTGAACGGATGGAGCCCGTCATGCGCGACGACGATCGTGTTCCCGATCATCAGCCGCGAGCCCTCGTCCGACGCGAGCGAGAATGTCCATCCGCCCGACGCCGGCACATTGATCCAGCCAGTGAAGACAGCTCCCACCTCGTCGCTCCGGCCGCTGGTGGCGAATCCCCCGCTCGTCGGAGTGAAGTTGATCGAGGGAACGGTCGCCGTCGCGTACGGGGTGAGCCCTGCGAAGGCCGGCAGACTCGTCGGCGCGGCGAGCTCGTAGTACGAAACGGCGAGTTGCGGCGCCCCGCCAACGGGGTTGTCCGGCTGTCGAAGCGGCGCCACCGTCACGACGGCAACGCCCGAGGCCGTCTGTCCGGAAGCATCTCGAAGCGTGTAGCTGAAGGCGTCGAGACCGAGGAAACTCGAGCCGGCGGGTAGCGAGTAGACCAGCACATCGTAGAGATCGGGCCCGCCGCCCGAGGTGCGGGTGATGGTCGCGCCGGCACCGGTGGTCGGCGTGAAGCTCTCGATCACGATCGATTCACAGTTGAACGGGAAGTCGTTCACGAGCACATCGACGACCTTCGGGATTCCCGCGTACGCCGTTGCAGCGTCGCTGGTCGCGACGGGCGCACGAGCCGGCCCCGTGTAGTCGCACGGGCGACCCGCGATGTAGTTCGACATGTTCGTGATGTTCTGCGGATGGAACTCAAGCGCGATGTTCGCGATGCCACCCGCGCAGAACCCGCAATAGCTCATGAGCGTGCCCTGCGCGGCACTGCTGCAGTCGGGCGGCGTCGATCCGCATCCGTCGACGGGCGGAATCAGCGAGTGCGTGTGCACGCCGCCGAAGTTGTGACCGACCTCGTGGGCGATGAGATAGATGTCCCAGTTCTGGTCGGAGTTGTCGACGAGCGGGGTGGGGAACGATCCATTGACACCGGTCGAGAGCCCGTAGCCGAACGACGACCCCGAGCAGAGCCCGGGCAGGTCAGCGACCCCACCGCCGAGATTGCGGCCCGACACGAAGTGCGCGATGTCTCGCTGGACGCCGCCCATCGTGCTGGACCAGACGCTTCGGAACTCGTTGAGCTGCGAGGTCAGCGTGGACTGGCTCCATGGATCGCTCGAGGTGCTCCACAAACGCACATAGCTCGCGGACAGCCGGGCGTTCAGATCGCGCTCGAAGATGGTGGTGAGCGCCCCCGCCACCGTCGCGATATAGCCCGACGCAGCGTCCGCGTTGCCGCCGAACTTCTGCAGGAACTCGTAGTCGGTCTCGAACGCAACTCGGAACTGGCGACACGGCTGCGAACCCGCGACGCCGCCGTCGCCGACGGCGGGCGAATCCTCCGCGAGCTCAAGCGTCTCGCACATCCACTGCGGTGGATCGATCCAGCCCTCGGGCAGATCGGTCGCGTTGTAGGCGACCGTCGGAAGTCCGCTGTCGTACGGGCCGCTCGAGATGATCCAAGTCGTTCCGTCACGCTGGACGAAGCCGAAGGTGCCGGCCGCGCTCGATGCGAGGAACGCGGTGCTGTCTGGGTCGCCCACCACGCCGCCGCTCAGGAACACCCCGCGCGGAGGAGTTGGGATCGACGCAAGCTCGCCGTGGGCGCCGACGACGATCTGATCGACCGACGGCGCTGCGGCAAGCGCGGCCGTGGGCTGAAGGACGAGGTCGAACGCGTTCGACGGATCAACCGGAAAGCCGCGCAGCACACCGCCTCCGCGCGCAGCGAACGATTCCAGCGCGACGGCATCGACCTCGATCAGCGACAGGTGCCTTCGCAGCTGGCGAGGCACGACCTGGGTCTGCGCGCGGCGCACCGTCCGCAGGTCGACGCGCGGAGCGATGGCGTGCGCAACTGGCCGAGCTGTCTCCGGGAGCAACACGGGAGCTGGCGCGACGCGTCCAGTCGCCCCTGAAGGGAGCGAGGTCGCCATCATCACTGCCAGTGCCTTCGCGAAGGTCTGAACCGCCAACATGGTGAACTCCAGACGGACAGCCCCAACACGCCGACAACGGCGCGGAGGGCGGGCATCCCGCCACAACCCTCTGTCGGCAACTCAACCCGATTGCCCGTCAAATCTCTCCCGAAATCGCGGACCTGCCCGCAGAATCGGGCAATTGCGAGACGCGAAAAATGCCCAGAACCGGGATTCCTCGACCGAGCCACCGATTTGGTGTATGCTTTCCGCCCTTCGCCACCCTAGCTCAGCGGTAGAGCAGCGCTTTCGTAAAGCGCAGGTCGTGGGTTCAAATCCCATGGGTGGCTTTCGTGATTTGGGCGGCAGCCGTGACGGCAGCCGCCTCCAGCGATACGAACGACAACGGCCCCCGCTTCGCGGAGGCCGTTGTTCTTTCTTTGTGCTTTCGTTCTTTCCTGCACCAAAGGGAGCCGCCGCAGCGGCGACCGCTCAATGACGCGGCGACCGCTCAATGACGCGGCGACCGCTCACTGACGCGGCGACCGCTCAATGACGCGGCTCAATCGCGCGTGATGAGCTTGACGGCCTCGGCCGATCCGGCGTCGAGCGACCCGTAGAGGCGACCAGCCGCATCGGCCGCTGCACCCTCGGACGACCCGATGAGCTGGCGGAGCGCAGCGAGCTGACGCTCGTCCGCCTTGCCACCGCTCGAGCGAGCGGCGAGCGCAGCGTAGTCGCACAGCATGATCTGCTCCTCGCCCGACGAACCGATCGCGGCGTCGACGAGCGCGCTCTGCGCCGCAGGCGACGCGATCATCGCAAGCACCTCGGCGACCATCAGCCGGAGACCACCCTGCTTCGTTCCAAGCGCGCGCAGGAGCGCGCCCTCGGCGTCGGCGATCGGGAGGGTCTTCGAACCGCTGAACGCGATGCCACGGAGGGCCTCGGCGCTGCGGACGGCGTACTCGACGGCCTCGGCCTCGTCCATGACGCTGCCGGACATGTTGGACATGGCGAGCGTCGCTGCGCCGCGGAAGCTCTCCGCGGTCGAGCCTTCGGTCCAAACGACGACGGAGCGGTCGTTCGCAAACGCGCTGCGAACCGCGCTCTCCTCGAGCGCATTGGCGATCGCCACGATCGGGCTCGCGCTGGTGGCGCCGCTCGCGCGGATGCGGGTGACGGAGGCCTGAATCTCAGCAACGGCGCCGCGCACGACGACGAGATCGACGCCGTTCGACTTGATCACATCGACCTCAAGCGCGTCGAAGTTGTCGGCGCCAGCGAGCACCGCGAAACCCGCGGAGCCGAGCTGGTTCTGGATCGCCTGACGATCCTCAAGCGTGCCGCCGAGGATGGTCGCGCGGCTCACACCCGAGTCAGAGATCGCGGACGCCAGGGTCGGCACCACGCTGAAGTCGCCGGCGAAGCTCTGCTTCGGCAGGCTGCTCGCGATCGCGAGCGCTGCGTCGAGACGCACGCGGCGATCGGAGTAGCTCATGGCCTCGAGCATCGGCGTGCGGCCCGCGTTCGCGACGAGCACATTGCTTCCAGCGGTCTGGCGAAGCACGGCGATCGCGTCGCGAATGAGCGCTGTGTCCTTCGAGTCGATCGCCATGCCCAGCACCTCGGTGCAGACCGAGGGGCCAGCGGCGGTGGCGAAGAACTGCGGGCTGTAGCGACCAGCCTGGGCGTCGGAGCCGAGGGTGTTCTCACGGCGGAGATCCGAGGCCACATAGATCGCGAGCGCCGCGTTGTTGGCGGGATCCGCGGCGAGCGCGCGACGCGAGAGCCCCATCGCCATCTCGTCGCAGAAGACCGGGGTGGCCACCGAAGTCGCCTGCAGGCCGCCGTAGCCGCCCGGGGTGCCGTCGAAGTTCCAGACATTGTTGACCGCATCGGTCGGATTCGGGACGAGGGTCATGTCCCGATCGAAGAACTTGCGGGCGAGCGCGGTGAACTGCGCGGAAACATCCTTCGCGGTGCCGTTCAGCTGCTTGAAGGCGACATCGGCCGCCGCCTTCACGGTGTCGGGCGCGCTCGACGCGGCGCCGACCTCGAGGATGAAGGGGATCGCGTGCGGATAGCCGATCTCGCCGAGCATGCCGATGACCTTGCGCTGCGACGCGGGGTCGAGGTTCGCGAGAGCCATCGAGAGCGGGAGAACCGAGTGACGCTTGAGCGCGACGAGGCGCTTGGTGGCCTCGAGCTCGAGCGCGGTGTCCTTCGAGTCGACGACGACCTTGAGGAGCTGCGGCACGGCGTACTCGCCGGCGGCGTTGAGACGCTCCTCTGCGATCATGCGCTCGCGAAGCGTGCCGCGAAGCATTCCGATCGCCTCGCCGATGCGCTGCGGGTTGCGCGCGAGCGCGCGGCGACCGTCCTCAACGCGATCCTCGATCTTCGTCGCGAGGTCCGACACGCCGCCCATGGCGCGGCTGCGGGCGATCGCCTTGTTGAGGCGCTCGCCGAGGTTGGCGCCATCCACCGTGGCGGCAAGGTCGGCATCGCTGACGTCGGCAGAGAGCGCGGCCTCACCGGCTGCCTGGGCGAGATCCGCCTTGCCGATCAGCACATAGTGAACGAAGTCCTCAAGGCTCTTCTGGACCGCCGTGAGATCCTTGGCAGCAGGAGCCGCGCCGGCGGCGTCGTCCTGCGCGAAGGTGGTCGGGGCGGACGCGAGAAGCGCCGTCGCCACGAGCACCGCCGAGAGCGGAAGGCGGGCGCAGGAGCGGAAGGACGCGAACGAGGACGCGGAAAACGACATCGAGATCTCCTGAGGGTGGACGGGTCCGAATCGGCCCGACACGGGTCGCAGAATGTACCGCCCGCTTATAGAACCCGTCAACTTCCAAAGTCCGTATACTCGCCCCCGCTTGGGCGTCCGAAGGCAACTTCGGCGCCGTGACGGAACACAGCGTCACGGCGAGGGAAGGCGGTGAGAATCCGCCGCGGTCGCGCCGCCGTGACAGGAGGATGCCTGCATCCCGCAGGACGCAGCCGCTTTGCGGCAGCCACTGGCCAACCGGCGCCCCCGCGCCCGAGGCTGGGAAGGCGCGTCCCGCGCCGCCAAAAGCGGACCTGAAGTCGGAAGACCTACCCAAGCACGACGGCGTCCAACCGGACTCCGCCGAGCGCTCCCGGTCGGAGCGCAACCGCCCCGGGCGCGGACTCCCGGAAGGAGTGTTTGTTGCGCATGACGCGCAGTGGTTTCTTCGATTTCCTCGATTGCTGCGTCCCGCTTCTCGCATGCGTGCTCGCCGCATTGCCGCGCGCGTCGTACGCCGACTCGCCGTTTGCAAGCTCCGTGATCTCATACGCACCGGGCTCGGGTGCCGTGGCGGGTTTCACGAATCCAGCCGTTGCGCTCGGCTCGCCCGAGCGATTCACAGGCGAGGGTCTCTTCCCGCAAGCGGTGACGCCGTTCCAACCGGCGTACCGTCCGAACGAGGTCGTCTCGATCGGCGTGGGCGGTCAACTCACGCTTGCCTTCGACCATGATGTCGTCGACGACCCGCGCAACCCCTTCGGCGCCGACCTCATCGTGTTCGGAAACGCGTTCTTCACCGACAGCTCCTTCGGTCTCGGGGTCGTCGCGGGGATCGCAGCGGAAGGCGGGACGATCTCGCTGAGCGAAGACGGCATCGAGTGGGTGACCGTGAAGGGTCGCGCGGCCGATGGGCTCTTCCCGACCGTTGGCTACCTCGATGCGCTTCCGTTCTCGACGGTTGCCGGAACGGTCGAGAGCGACTTTCTTCGACCGGTCGATCCGTCGATCACCATCAACGATTGCGTCGGCCTCACCTACGAACAACTGCTCGAGGTCTACGACGGCTCAGGCGGTGGCGTGGGCATCGACCTCGCCGCGCATGGCCTCGCTCGCGCTCGCTTCGTGCGCATCACCGGTCCCTCCGCGCTTGGAACCTCGCCCGAGATCGACGCGATCGCCGATGTGGCGCCGGCCGCCGCTGCAGGCGACCTCGATGGCGACGGCATCGTCGGCGCGGCTGATCTTGCCACGCTCCTCGCGAGCTGGGGAACTTCCGATGCGGCCGCCGACCTCGATGGCGACGGCATCGTCGGCGCTGCGGATCTTGCGGCGATGCTCGCCGCATGGACGGTCGGAGGCAACCCGTGAAGACGCCCGTCGCACACCGCTGCCGCGCCGCGCGCGGATTCACCGTCGTCGAGATGGCCGTCGTGATCGGCATCGCAGCGGTGCTGCTGGCGATCATGCTCCCGGCGACGGCGCGCGTGCGTTCGAGCGCGCGCGCGGGCAGTTGTCAGTCGAACCTGCGTCAGCTCGGCCTCGCGACCGCTGCCTACGCGGCGCAGAACAAGGAACGCTACCCGGCTGCCATCATCTACGAGATGACCGACGCGGGCATCGTCACCAAGGCGTGGGACTTCGAGCAGCATCCCGGCGGCGTGGTGAAGCCCGGCGCGATCTGGAGTTTTCTCTCGTCGCCGACTCCCGTGCAGCAGTGCCCAGAGTTCCAGGGCAACTCGACCTTCGGGTCCGATCCGTACACGGGCTACAACTACAACACCACCTTCATCGGCGCGGAGGGTCGACTGCCAGAGATCGGCCCCGACGGAGACTGGCTCCACGGCTGGAGCGTCGCGCGACGCGGACTGGCGACGGGAAACTTCCGCAAGACCTCGACGACAGCGCTCTTCGGCGATGGAGGTTGGCGCGGTGGCGCCAACAAGTTCATGCGCGCTCCTTCCGCGACCGTCGAGGGCGATCTCCCCACCGTGTACGCGGGCGCGCAGGCGTTCCGGCATGGCGGATGCACGCATGTCTGCTACCTCGACGGACATGTCGCGGGCGCGTGCCAGGCGTGCGAAGGCGAGCATTCAAGCCAATCCCTGCTTGACCAAGTCATGGGCTTCCCGAAGAATGGATTTCTTGCCGACGGCGACGGTCCGTACGATCCGCGCTGACCGTCGTGCGACCCGTGTCCGATCCCGTGTCCGATCCCGTGTTTCCCGTTGGGCCCGCCGTTGCCATGACGAACGACTTCGAGATCGACCGCTGCGTGTGCTTCAATCTGCGCTTCGCTGAGCTGCAGCAGAAGCTGGACGGTCGTCCTTCGAACATGGATCAGATCGCCAAGCGCTTCGGCTGCGGCAGCTGCTGCGGCCTCTGCCGTCCCTACATCGAGCGCATGCTCGAGACAGGCGAGACCGTGTTCGCCGAAGTGCTGCATCCGAACGACACGGAGCCAAGTGCAGACGGTTCCGCCCGCCGCGGCTAGCGTCCGACCTCAGCTGCGGCCAAAGCGCCGCTCGAGCTCGCTGCGCGCGATCCGAATCGATGTCGGTCGACCATGCGGACACGCGGTCGAGCGTTCGATCGACTCGCGCATCGCGAGAAGGCTGCGGATCTCCGCAGCCGACAGCGTGTCCCCCGCCTTCACCGCCGCCTTGCACGCCATCATGTCGACGATCTCGTGGAGCGCCGCCTCGAGCGAGACGAGCGAGCCATGCTCGACCGCCTTCTCGAGCAGATCGCCGACGAAGGCGCCGGCGTCCGCGTTGCGCGAGTGAAGAAGCGTGGGCACGGCCTCGACCGCGACCGAGCGTGGGCCAAACGGGCGCGCGTCGACTCCAAGCCGCGCGAGGAGCGGCGCGATCTCGCCGAGGATCTCGACCTCGCGTGCGCTGCGCTCGAGCACGATCGGGACAAGCAGCCGCTGCGACTCGAGCGCGCCGCGGTCGAGCCGGTCGAGGAACGCAGCGAACATCGCGCGTTCATGCAGCGCATGCTGGTCGACGATCACGACGCCGTCGGCGTCCTCGGTCACGACGAAGCCGTTGAGGAGCTGGATGTACGGGAACTCGCCTGCGAGGACGGGCTCGGCGGCCGCAGCAGGTTCGCCCGGCTTCGGCTCGGCGAGGCCGGCCGCGAGCGACGCGAACGCGCTGAAGTCGACTTCGGGCTGCGCGACGCGCCCGCCGCGTTCGGCCACGAAGCCGCTGCCGAAGAGCGGCGCGCGCGGACCCGTGTACGGCTCGGCGGGCGCACGCAGCGCATCGGGCACGAAGCTCGGTACGAGGTTCGCCGCACGCAGCGTGCGCTCGATCGCCTTGCGGACGGCCGAGTGCACGGCCTGCTGCGAACGGAACCGCACCTCGCTCTTCGCGGGGTGCACATTCACATCGACTTCGCGCGGATCGAGCTCGAGGATGAGCGCCACCGTCGGCGTGCGCGCGGGGTCGACCAGCCCGCGATAGGCCTCTCGCACGGCGTGGAGCACGGTGCGGTCCATGATCGGACGGCCATTCAGATGGATGCGGATCGCGCGCGACGAAGGGCGCGCGATGCCGGGCTTGCCGGCGAAGCCGCGCACGACGAGGCCGCCGAGCTCGGGGAAGCGCTCCTCGAACTCGAGGAGCTCGGGCGCGAGCTCGGAGCCAAGCACATCGAGCGTGCGCTTGGTCGGCTCGGCGGTTGCCGGAAGATCGAGCAACCGCCGGCCGTTTGATCGCAGTTCGAAGGAGACCGTCGGGTGCGCGAGCGCCAGCGCCTCGACCGTCTCGGTCACTCGCGCGGTCTCGGCCGCGTCCGACTTCAGGAACTTGCGCCGCGCGGGCACATTGAAGAAGAGCGTGCGCACCTCGACCACGGTGCCCGGGCGCGCGGGCGCAGGGCGCACGGGGCGGATCGCGCCGCCCTCGACCTCGATCTCGGCGCCGCTCGTCGCGCCGCGCACGCACGACTGCAGCTTGAAGCGCGACACGCTCGCAATCGATGCGAGCGCTTCTCCGCGGAAACCGAAGGTGTGGATCGCCGCGAGATCGTCGCTCGTCGCCACCTTGCTCGTCGCGTGTGCGGCGACCGCAAGCGGGAGTTCGGTCTCGGGGATTCCCCCGCCATCGTCGGTGATGCGCACGAGTTCGGCGCCGCCGCCCTCGACCTCGATGAGAATGGTCCGCGCGCCGGCGTCGATTGCGTTCTCGACGAGTTCCTTCACCACGCTCGCGGGGCGTTCGACGACCTCGCCGGCCGCGATCTGGTTCACGAGTTCGGGAGGCAGCACGCGGATCGGCATGTCACCACTCCCATCCCGAGAGGATCGGGTAGCGACGCCCACGGCCGAACGCGCGTGGCGAGAGCTTGAGGATGATCGCGGCCTGGTCGCGCTTGAACTGCGCGCGGTCGAGCATGCGCGCGATGCGCACGACGGTCTCGCGCGGCGCGCCCGTGGCGGCGATCGCGCCGTCGACCGAGCCTTCGCCGTCGACGAGGACGCGCAGCACCGCGTCGAGCAGGTCGTACGGCGGCAGCGAGTCCTGGTCTGTCTGGTTCGGGCGCAGTTCCGCGCTCGGCGCCTTCTCGATGCTGTCCACGGGAATCGGCGGCCGCGCGAAGCCGAACTCCGCGAAGCGCGCGTTCAGGGCGCGCGCCATCGAATAGACCTCGGTCTTGTAGAGGTCGCCGATCGGTCCAAGCGCGCCGTTCATGTCGCCGTAGAGCGTGGCGTAGCCGGTCGCGTACTCGCTCTTGTTGCCGGTCGTGAGGACGAGCGCGCCCGTCGCGTTCGAGGCAAGCATCACGAGAAGCCCGCGCGCGCGCGACTGCAGGTTCTCGCCGGCGAGTCCGTCGGTCGCAAACGCGCCCGCCGCCGTCTGCTCGACGGCCGCGTGCAGCGGCTCGATCGGAAGCGTCACGGCGCGCCCGAGCCCGAGGGCCTTCGCCGAGAGCAACGCGTCGTCGATCGACCCCTGCGACGAGTAGCGCGACGGCATCAGGATCGCGGTGATGTTCTCCGCACCGAGCGCCGCAGCGCCAAGTGCCGCGACGAGCGCGGAATCGATGCCGCCCGAAAGACCGAGGATCGCCTTCGTGTTCCTGGTGGCGGCGAAGTAGTCGCGGATCCCGCGCACGATCGCGTGGAAGCGCTCGGCGTCGAGGTCTGGCGCGATCGGATGCGCGGCTTCGTCGGTCGCCGCACCGCGCAGCGCCAGCGCGACGGTCTTCTCGACAAAGCGGCCGCAGCCGCCGATCACGCGCCCTTCCGGCGATACCAGCCGCGAGCCTCCGTCGAACACGAGATCGTCTTGCCCACCGACCGCGTTCACGCTCGCGACGAAGGCCCCCGTCTGCCGCGCGCGTTCGGCAAGCAGCCGCTCGTGCCGCGCATCCTTGCCTGCGACGAACGGGCTCGCGCTCAGCACCGCGATCACGCTCGCGCCCTGTGCCTTCGCGTCGGCGACCGGGTCGCGTACGTATCGACGCTGGTCGTCCGCGTCGCCAGCCTTCCACAGATCCTCGCAGAGCAGCACCGCGACACGCTCGCCCGCATGCTCGACGACGGTCGTGTGCTCGCCGGGCTCGAAGTAGCGGTCCTCGTCGAACACGTCGTAGCTCGGAAGCAACTGCTTGGTCGCAAAGCCCTCGACGCGCCCGCCGCGGAGCAGCGCCACGGCGTTGTGGAACGGCCGGTTGGTCGCGCGCGTCGGAAGCCCGACGAGCACGAGCATCGACGCTGGCACCTCGCGGGCGAGCTCCTCCGCCATGCGAAGGCAATGCTCGGCGACACCCTTGCGAAGGAGCAGGTCGCGAGGCGGATAGCCGAGAAGCGAGAGCTCCGGGCACACGACGAGTTGCGCGCCCGACTCCCGCGCAAACCGAATCGCCTCCAGGTGCGGACGCAGCGCGTCGCGCGAACCGATCGGGGTACGGAACTGGGCAAGGACGATCTTCACGCGGGATCTTTCTCAGCTCACCCCGCGGAATCCTGCGCGGGACGCGGAGGATAGCCGCCCGAGCCGCGCATGCCGATGGCGGCGGCGATGGGGCAAAGGACGACGGTGGCCGCCGCGAGGGCGATTGTCCACGGCAGATGCCCCGCGAGCCCCGTGTAGAGCGAACCGATGAACGCAGAGTAGCTCGTGTACCCGCCGCAGAAACCGACGACCATCGTGGCCTCGAGCCCGGATGGATCGCGACCCTTGCGCTCCTCGCCGAGCGCGAGGCCGCGGAGGAAGCCCGCAAGGAGCGAGCCCGAGACATTGACGACGAGGAGCGCCGGCGCCACGAGCGCAGGGTCGTCGGCCGCGACCGGCAGGAACACCGCCAGCACCACGCGGAAGAGCCCGCCGAGCGCGGCGCCGGCCGCGACGAGGAGCGCGCGTCGCAACGCGGTCATGCCGCACCTCCGCCGAGCGCCCGGCCCGCGACGAACGCGGCAAACGACAGCGCGAGGACACCCGCGCCGTGGAACGCGATCAAGCCGAGCCTGCGTTCGCGCCACCAGCCGACCATGTCGACGGCGAGCGAACTCCAGGTCGAGAGCCCGCCCGCGAAGCCAGCCACGCAGAACGCGAGCGCCATCGCCCCGCCGCCCGCGAACAGCCCCGCGACGAAACACGCGACGACCTGCGCGACCGCGAGTCCGAGATCCGCGCGCGAGAGCCTCGCGCGCGCGCCGCGTACGAGCCCGTCGCGCACCACGGCGCCGAGCGCCGTTCCCAGCGGCGCAAGCAGCGCGGGCGCAAGTCCGGCAAGATCTGGGAAGGAATCACCCGCAGCGAGCATCACGCCCGCATCTGAGCAGACGCGCACGCGCCCCGCAAACGGCAAAAAGACGCGCGGGAGCGTCCGATCGACGCACCCGCGCGGGGGGTCTCTTCGTTGTGCACTACTTCTGTCGAGGGATTCAGGGTCTTCAGTGCGTGCGCCGGGCCATCGGTCGGCGGTCTGTCAGTCCGTCGCGTTTCAGGCGACGATCGCGTGCGCGCTCTCGATCGCCTCGATCACCTGGCGAACCGTGAACGGCTTGCGGAGGATCGCGTCGTAGCCGCGGCCCACGAACTGCGAGACCTGGCCCTCGGTGAGGCGGCCGGACATGCCGATGATCTTGGTCATCTGCAGTTCCTCGCAGTTGCGGACGAACGCGCAGAACGCGCCCGACTCGTTCTCCGGCATGTGCACATCGAGCAGCATCACATGCGGGCGGAACTTCTCGCACTCGGCGCCGGCGGCGAATGCGCCACCCGCGACCTTCACGTCGTAGCGAGTCTGCTCCGACAGCACCTTGCGGAGCGTCTCCGCGGTGGCGGTGTCCGAATCGACGATCAGCACGCGGGGCGCGCCGCTCATCAACCCGTCCATCGGAATATTGTGCTTCTTCATGAACTGAAGAAGGTTCGACACGGGGATTCGGCGATCCTTCGATCCCGGAATCCGGTAGCCCTGGAGCTGACCCGAGTCAAACCACTTGCTGACCGTACGGCTCGCCACATTGCAGATGCGGGCGACTTCTCCCGTGGTCAGTACGTCCTTCTCACCAAACTGATATCCGTCACGCATGGCACTTACTCCCTTCGTTGCACAATCGCTCCGACTCCACGCCGGACGCGATGAACCCTGTGGCATGTGTGATCGGCGCAACGACGGTGACAATTCAGCCAACTGTGCGGAATGTGCGCTTCAAGAGTCAGATTTGCCCCAACTGGGGAGTGGCGGTGAAAGAAACTGCGCGGCGACGCTGGCAGGCACGCGATTTATCGCGACCGCCCGCACCGACGGAACCACTGGTTTCAGGCCGTTGGCCGCTCGCGATGGGGTCGCACGCGCTCGTGCACGATCACGCCGTGCGATCGGAGCGCCTCCTGCAGTTCATCCGCATGGCGCGAATCGCGCACCTCCACCACGCAGGCGACCCGAACGCGGGAGATATCTGGACCGCCGAAGACGCGCTCGTGGCGGATGTCCTGCACGCTCGCGCCCGTCGAGGCGATCGTTGCAGCGAGATCCGCGAGTCCGCCGGGACGATCGCTGATCGTCGCATCGAACTGAACGAGCCTTCCGTCGACTGCGAGCGAGTGCTCGATGACTCGGGCGAGCACCAGCGGGTCGATGTTCCCGCCGCAGAGCAGGAGCACGACCTTCTTGCCCGCGAGGTCCTTGAGCTCATCGGTGAAGAGCGCCGCCAGCGCGGAGGCGCCGGCCCCCTCCACCACGCCGTGCTGCATCTCCACGAGCCGCAGGATCGCGAGGGAGATCGCCTCCTCATCGACGGCGACCACGCGATCGACGCGGGTCCGCGCAAGCTCGAACGCACGCTTCCCGACCTCTGGTACGGCCAGGCCGTCTGCGAGCGTCGGCTCCATCGTGATTCGATGCGGCGTGCCGTCCGCGAGCGCTCGCAGGAAGCTGGAGGCGCGCTTCGGCTCGACGCCGATCACGCCGACCTTGGGACGAAGCGCCTTCACGGCGATCCCGACGCCCGCGATCAGTCCCCCGCCGCCGACCGGAACGATCACGGCGTCGAGATCCGGGACTTCCTCGAGGACCTCGAGACCCACGGTTCCCGCGCCCGCAATGATGGCGGCGTCGTTGAAGCCGTGGACATAGGTCAGGCCTTCATCGGCGACGAGCTTGTCGGCGAGGTCCTTCGCCTCCGCGATGTTCGCGCCGTGGATCAGGACGCGCGCGCCGAGTTCTCGGCACCGCGCCTGCTTCACGAGGGGCGCGACCTTGGGCATGACGACCGTCACCGGGATGCCGAGGTCACGCGCGTGCCAGGCGAGCGCCAGCGCGTGGTTGCCTGCGCTGGCCGCCACCACGCCACCCTTGCGGGCGGCTTCGGAAAGCTGAAGCAGCGCGTTGCGTGCGCCGCGCTCCTTGAAACTACCGGTTCGCTGCTGGTACTCGAGCTTGACGAAGACCTCGCAGCCGGTCAGCCGCGAAAGTGCCGGCGAGTGGACGCACGCGGTGCGCTCAACGCCTCCCGCGATCCGGCCGCGCGCGGCCACGATGTCGTCGAGCGTGACATCCTCGCCCGAACGCGCCGTGCTCATGCAGTGACCTTCTGCGCGGCTCCCGCAGCGGGCGAAGCGGCATTCGCGGCCTCGTCGGCCTTGAGCAGGCGCTCGACATAGTGAATGTCGAAGGTCGCGTTGTTGAAGTCGGCGTTGTCCATCAGGCGGCGGTGCAGCGGGATGGTGGTGCGCACGGGGCCGATCTTGAACTCGTCGAGCGCGACCTTCATGCGCGCGATCGCGATGTCGCGCGTCGGGCCGTGCACGATCAGCTTGCCGATCATCGAGTCGTAGTTCGGCGGGATGCGGTAGCCCGTGCGCGCGTGGCTGTCGAGGCGCACACCGAGGCCGCCCGGCGGCACGAAGGTCTCGATGAGACCGGCCTGCGGCATGAAGCCGCGGTCGGGGTCCTCGGCGTTGATGCGGCACTCGATCGCGTGGCCGGTCACCTTGATGTCCGACTGCTTGACCGAGAGCGGCTTGCCCGACGCCACCATGATCTGCTCGCGCACGATGTCGATGCCCGTGATCATCTCGGTGACCGGGTGCTCGACCTGCACGCGCGTGTTCACCTCGAGCATGTAGAAGTTCTGCTTCGCGTCCATCAGGAACTCGACGGTCGCGGCGCCCGAATACTTCGCGCTCGCGATGAGCGCGGCCGCGCTCTCGCAGACCTTCTTGCGCTTCTCGGGGTCGACGCCGGGGCTCGGCGCCTCCTCGATGAGCTTCTGGTGGCGACGCTGGCTCGAGCAGTCGCGCTCGAAGAGATGCACGGCGTTTCCGTGCTTGTCGCCGATCGTCTGCACCTCGAAGTGGCGCGCGTGCTCGAGGAACTTCTCGATGTAGACGCTGCCGTTCCCGAACGCGGCGGTCGCTTCCTGGCGCGCGCTCTCGATGCCGGCGCGCAGCTGCGCCTCGTCACGCGCGACGCGCATGCCGCGGCCGCCGCCGCCGGCAGCGGCCTTCACGATGACGGGGTAGCCGATCTCGCCGGCGACCTTGACCGCTTCCTCGATGTCCTCGATCGCGTCCTCGGTGCCCGGGAAGACCGGAGTACCGACCTTGCGCGCCATCTTCTTGCAGCTCACCTTGTCGCCGAGCAGGGCCATCGCCTCGGGCGAAGGACCGATGAACTCGAAGCCGCTGTCACGACAGACCTCGGCGAAGTGAGCGTTCTCGGAGAGGAAGCCGTAGCCGGGGTGGATCGCATCGGCACGCGACACTTCCGCCGCCGCGATGATGCGGTCGATGCGGAGGTAGCTCTCCTTGCTCGGGCCAGGGCCGATGCAGACGGCTTGGTTCGCCTGCTCGAGCCACGGGCCGCCCTTGTCGGCCGACGAGTAGACGCACACGGTCTCGATGCCGAGGCTCTTCGCCGCGCGGATGACGCGCAGCGCGATCTCGCCGCGGTTGGCAATCAGGATTCGCTTGAACATGCTGCTTCCGAGGGAAGGGAACGCGATCAGTTCGGACGGATGCGGAACAGAGGCTGGCCGAATTCGACGGGCTGGCCGCTCTTGACGAGGACCTCCTCGACGGTGCCCGAGGTCTCGGCCTTGATCTCGTTGAAGATCTTCATCGCCTCGATGAGGCAGACCGTGGTGTCGGGGCCGACCTTGCTGCCGACGCTGACGAACGGCGCCTTGTCGGGGCCCGGCGTGGCGTAGAAGGTGCCGACCATCGGGCTCTCGATGGCTGGGAGCGATTCCTTGACCGCGGCGGGAGCCGCAGCTGCGGCAGCAGCCGGGGCAGCGGCAGGCGCTGCGGCGACCGGGGCGGCCGCCATCACAGGGGCGGCAACCACCTGCGGAACGGCGTGGACGCCAGGACGCTTGACGGTGACGGTCTCCTGCTCATCCCGAATGTCCAGTTCGGTCAGGTCGTTCTCGACCATCAGGCGGACCAGTTCCTTCAGCTTGCGGATATCAATCATGGCTTTCGGTGCTCAGGCTTCGCGGTACCGGGGTCGGGGCAACGGCTCCGAACTCGTCCGCGTGGGCGGAGAGGATAGCAACTTTCCCCGAAACAGGTGGTTTCCCGTGCGGTCACGACGGATCGCGACCCGATCGACCCGCAATCGGTGCTTTTCGACCCAGATCGACCTCTAGCGGCCGCCGAGCGGTCCAGTGGTCGAAATCGGGTTCCCCCGAGCGGGGCCAAGGATCTCCGAAAGGACGAATGCCTCGCGGATCCGATTGCGGTCGCGGAACATGGTTCGGATGTTCTCGGCAATCGATGGCGCGGCGTGCCGACGCGTTCCGTCGTGGGTGTGCCCCGGAAGCGCATCAGCCACCTTCCGCTCGGCAGCTTGAACCTTGGCGAGCGACTCGGCCACGCGTTCACGGCTGTGAAGCGCGGCGAGTTCTTCGCCCCCCGCCCGCCCCGAGGCACGCTGCAGCGCTGACGCCGGCGGCTTGGTCGCTGCGGGACGAACGCTCTGCCTCGCCTGAGCCTGGGCCTGGGCGCGGGCGCGCGCCTGCGCCTCGGCCTGAACTTGCGCCTTGGCCTTTGCTTGCGCGCGGATGCGCGCCTGCGCCTCGGTCTGCGCCTTCGCCTGCACCCGAGCGCGATGCTGGGCCTCGACCTCGGCCCGGCTCAGCGGGGACTCGGATCGCGCTTGAGCGGGAACCGGCGGCGGCACGACCACAGGGCGCGTCGATGCAGGAGCGTTTGCGCCGGCAACCGGAGTGCGCGCAGCCTGTCGTACCGCTGGCGTCGCGGGTCGGGCGGGCGGCGTGGCGCCGCCCTTCGACTGCATGGCGCGGTTCTCCTGAGCCTTCTTCGCGATGGCTCGGACGGCGACATTCAGAACGACGATGGCGAGAACCCAAAGGAATCCGGACACGCGGGGAGTTTACCGCGCAGTTCGAAGTTGGGGCGCGATCCAAGCACCGGTTTCCTCCATCGTGTGACCGTATGCGGCGGTGAGCGTCTCCGCGGTCAGCGTGGTGCGCGCCTTGCCGGCGGCAAGCACGCGTCCCTTGCGGAGCACCACGGCGTCGGTCGCGATCGCCCGAGCGAGACCGGCGTCGTGGATCGTCACGAGCACGGCGCCCATCTCCGCGCGGGCGCGAAGCACCGCCACGAGCCGCGCGACCTCGCCTGGATCGACCCCGCTGAAGGGTTCGTCGAGCAGAAGCACGGAGTCACGCCCCGCTTGCGCGAGCGCCCGAGCGATGGCGACGCGCTGACGCTCGCCACCCGACAGCCGCTGGCACTCGATGTCCGCGCGTGCGGTCAAGCCCGTCTCCTCCAGCGCAGCCTCGACCCGACGCCAGTCTTCTCCGACCGCGAATCGACCGAGCGCCACCACTTCCCGCGCGGTGAACGGCGCGGAGAGCTCGGGGCGCTGCGGCACCATCGCGATCGCGCGCGCCCTGGTGCCGAGCGAGAGTTCGCGCAGCGGAAGGCCGAGGATCTCGATCGATCCACGCTCGGGCTCGATGATTCCCGCGAGCGCGCGGAGGAGCGTGCTCTTTCCGCAGGCGTTTGCGCCGACGATCGCGACGATCGCGCCGCGCATGACCTCGAACGAGACGCCGTCGAGCGCGACGGCGCCCTCGTACGAGACGCGGAGATCGCGTGCGGACATCATGCGGTCCATCGACCCCTCCGGAGAAGCCAGAGAAACGCCGGTCCGCCCGCAAGCGCGGTCACCACGCCGATGGGAAGTCGCCCAGTACCGACATCGATGAACTGGCGGACGCAATCGGCGAAGACGAGGAGCGCGGCGCCCGCGACCGCACTTGCAGGCACGAGCGCTCGGTGAGACGGGCCGACGAGCCGACGCGCTGCATGCGGCGCGACGAGTCCGATGAATCCGATCGGTCCTGCGTACGCCACGGCAGAAGCCGCGAGAACTCCAGAGAGAACGAAGAGCTGGGCCCGCAACCGACGCAACTCGACGCCGGAGGTGATCGCCTCGTCGTCGGAGAGGCACGCGACATCGAGCGCCCGACTTCGCAGAAAGAGAATGCCGCCCGCGACCACGACGAGCACCGCGAGGAACAGGAGCATCTGCGGCTCAGGGATCTCGGGCAACCGCCCCGCCATCCACGACATCAGGTCGCCGCGGAGCCCATGTGGAACCATCTGCTCGACGAGCATCGTCGCCGAGGCGAAGATCGACCCGACGATGACGCCGGCGAGGATGAGGCGCGTCGGGTCGTGCCCCGCCCGCGAGCGACCAAGCCACATCACGAGCGCGAGCGTGGCGCCGGCGCCGACAATGGCGCCGCCCGTCTCTCCGCCGATGCTGATGGCAGGCAGCGCGAACGCGTAGGCAGACGCGAGCACGAGCGCAACGCCGAATCCGGCGCCGCTCGAGATGCCGAGCACGAATGGCTCCGCGAGCGGATTGCGCAGCAGCACCTGAAGCGCGAGCCCTGCAAGCGCGAGCGCCGTGCCGAGCAGCGCGGCACCGATCACGGCGTTTCCGCGGAGTTCAAGCGCTTCCGTCGACGGAAGCCCGAACGCCATGCGGAGGTCGCCCCCGTCGGAGACCGGTCCGAACGAAACGCGAATCGCCGCCGCGAGCACGAGCGCTCCGAGGAGCAGAAGCCATCCGTGCTTCACGGCCTGCGTCACTTGGCGGCCTCGGCGAGTCGCACGAGATCCCCGCGGTGCGCGATCGCAGCGAGGCTCGGCGAAAGAAGCTCGGGGACGGCGTCGACGGCGACCTTCGGCGCGGCGCCTTCCTTCCACGGGATGCGACGGACGATCTCCTCGATGCGGCGCGCGCCTTCCGGCGTCTCAGAGACTCCGATGATCGTCTCCGGCGCCATCGCGAGGAGCGCCTCCGCGGAAAGCTCGATGTAGCCGTCGCGACCCAGCGCGTTCGCAAGGTTCGCGCCGGCGAGCAGTTCATCGAGATATGTTCGCGTCCCGACCGCGAGCATCGGCTCGGCGGAGACCACCAGCAGCACCTTGCGCGCACCTTCGGCCGGCACTGCGCCGAGCGCGAGGCTGGCGCGCGCGTTGCCGAGCGCACGCTGGAGTTCGGTCCCACCCACATTCGGCTCGACGCCGAACACGGAGGCGATGTCGTCGATGAGGAGGTCGACATCAGCGAGCGACTCGAGCCGGCGGGCGACGATCTTGATCGACTTCCCATCGCAGAACGCACGCAAGCCAGGATCGACGCCCGCAAGCGGCGGCTGAACGAACAGCACCTCGGGCGCAGCGAGCCCGAGCCGCTCCGAGTCGAAGGAGCGCAGGTCGCCGACCACAGGAACCGATGCCCCGACGCTGCGGCAGTACGGGCTGCGACCGACGATGTGATCGGAGAGTCCGAGCGCAACCAGGGAATCGGTGATCGCGGGGCTCGTCGAGGCAATCGCGGGCGAAGGCGAGTTCGGTGCACGGCGCGGCGGGCTCGCGGGCCCAGGCTGCTCTGGCGCCGCCTGCCCTGGCGCCGACTGCTCTGGCGCCGTCTGCGCCGCATCGGGCTTCGGCGGCTGCGGCTTCGAACCCCTATTCAGCGGCGAGTCCCCGTCGAACACCAGCCAGACCATCACAAGACCGATCGTCAGTCCGATGATCTTCTGCAGCGCCGGAACCGCCGGGCCACCTGCCAGTGCCTTGAACCTACGGAAGAACATGCCCTGCTCGCCTCCTGCGTTGAGTCCATCCACCCACGCTACAACCCACGCAGCAACGCTGCGGCCGCCGCGATCACGGCGATCACCGCAGCCGCGATCACCACGCGCTCCGTGCGCGAGGTTCGAATCGCGCGCGAATCGAACTCACGCACCATCGCCTCGGCCCGCTCGCTGGCGACCGCAAGCCTGGTGACCGCCTCCTCGAGCGACTTCATCTGTGGCTCGAGCGAGCTGAGCACTCGTCCCTGCCGGTCGAGTTCCGAGCGCGACAGCGACACGACCTCGGTCTGCGCCCTCGCCTGCTGCTCCATGTGGTGCAGGCGATCGTCGACGGTGTCGAGCCGCTCGGCTGCCTGCGCCATCGTGCGGCCGAGCGACTGCACGAACTGCTCGAGCTGCGCGCGCATCTCGGGCATGGCCTCGACACGGGCGGAGAGCCGCGCAAGCTCGGTCTGGACCGCCAGTACCTGCGCATCGACTTCCTGTCGGGTGCGCGCCACCAGCGCCTTCATCTCCTCGGCCGCCACGCGAGCCTCGCGCGCGCTCTCGGCCGCGGCCGATGCAGCGTCGAGGTCGGCCTTGGAGGCCGCGCCGACGAGGTTTCGGAAGAACGAGGAGAGTGCCATTCGGTGAAAGAAACGCGGCGTGTGCCCCGGCGTGACGACCGCCGCCCCGCGGGGTTCGACACTGTAGCACGCGAGTTCAGCCGACCAACTGCGTCTGAACCAGCCGCCGATAGAGGTCGCAGCGCCCGAACAATTCCGCGTGCGGGCCGGCGTCCACCACGGCCCCGTCCTCCATCACCACGATTCGATCGGCCGAGCGAACGGTCGAGAGCCGGTGGGCGATGGCGATGACGGTTCGACCCTCGCGGAATCCGTCGATCGCGGCCGAGATCTGAGCCTCGCTCTCCGCATCGATCTGGCTGGTCGCCTCGTCGAGGATCAAGACCGACGGATCGCGCACGAGCGCGCGTGCGATCGCGAGCCGCTGCCGCTGACCACCCGAGAGCCCGGTGCCGCCTTCGCCGAGCACGGTGTCGATGCCCTGCGGCAGCGCGGCCACGAAGCGATCGGCATGGGCGAGCTCCATCGCACGCGAGAGCGCGTGCTCGTCGACGCGATCGATGCCGAGGGTGACATTCTCACGGATGCTCGCCCGGATGAGCAGCGGCTCCTGCGGAACCACGCCGATCTGGGCGCGAAGCGAGCGGAGCGACACGCCCTCGAGGTCGAAGCCATCGATGCGCACGGAGCCCTCGGTGGGATCGAACAGCCGGACGAGGAGGCTCGCGAGGGTCGTCTTTCCGCAACCGTTGGGACCGACGATCGCGATGAACTCGCCGTGCGCGATGCGCAGGTCGACGCCGCGCAGCGCATCGCGGTCGGCGCCCTCGTAGCGGAAGCGCACGGCGTTGAACTCGATCGACGCGCGGTGGCGCGGGAGTTCGGGCAACTCGCGCTCGCGCATGCCCTCCGCGGGAATCGCCATGATCTCGAGAATGCGCTCCGCCGGCGCGGACGAGGCCTGGATGTCGTTCAGGAGTCCCGTGAGCGGCTTCAGGCTGCCGCCCGCGACGCCGAGCGACGCGAGCGACATCAGGAAGTTGTCGAACTTCATGCGGCCCGCGAGGATCTCGTGCGCCGCGAGGAACGCGAGCGCCATGATCACCGTGATCGCAAGCGCCTCGATGAGCGGGCTCGAGATCGCCCGCGCGAGGCGCACGCGCCTGTCCTCGCGGATGACCGCGCGGTTCGCCGCGCCGAACCGCCTGCGCGCCATCCGCTCCGCGGTCGCTGTCTTGATGCCGCGCAGGCCCTGCATCGATTCGTTCGAGTTGCGCAGCAGGTCTTCGTAGGCCTTCAGCGTGTTGCGGCTGCCGCGGAGGATGCGCTTTCCGAACTTCCGCAGCACGGCGCCGAGGACGGGCGCGACGACCACCGCGACAAGCGTCAGGCGCCAATCGAACCAGACCGCCGCGAGGAACGCGCCCGCGCCCTTCGTCACCTGCGCGAGCGCCTTGCTCGTGAGCGCGGAGAACCCGCGCTCGAGCTCCGCCGTGTCGCGCGTCACGCGCGAGACGATTTCGGCGGGTCCGCGCCGCAGCACCGACGACAGCGGCAGGCGCAGCGCATGGCGGAACGCCTCGAGGCGGATCTCGCTCACCGTCACCATCGACAGCGTGAGCGAGCAGTAC
>JBEAUK010000163.1:0-2964 GCA_041161465.1 Planctomycetota bacterium
TGGTACCCCAGGCGACAAGGATGATCGCGAGGTCGGCGCCATTGACGGCGTTGTCGTCGACGAGATCGGCTGGACAGGGTGGCGTGCATCCCTTGGGAAAGAACTGATTGCCTCCGCCATCGATCCAGCTGCCGGAAAAGTCGGCAGGCGAATGCCCGCACAGAACGCTGTTCTTGAGCGTGCCGGTTGCGCCGTACTCGGTCCACCAAACATTGCCGTTCGGGCTGCTGTTTCCCTCGAAGTAGCACTCGTCGAAGACGCGGGAGCCTGGAAAACTGAGTCCGATCGCCCCTCCCAGCGTCGCGTAGTTTGAAGTGAACCTGCAACGGAGAAACGAGCAGCCCGAGCCCACGTGGAACCCCACTGCACCGCCGTAGAAGCCGACGGCGTTCCCGCTGTCGAAGTCGCAATCCAACGCCGTCCAGAAGCAGTTCACATACGCATAGCCGCCGGAATGCACATTCTGACGGAAGGTGCAGTTCACCGTTTCCACGGATGCGTTCGTATCGAGGAAGACTCCATTCGACGACATCTCGACGGTTACGTTGCGGACGATCGCCGCTGCTCCATTGACGTGGATCGCGCCGTAGCCCGTCATTCCGCGCAAGGTCAGACCTTCGATTGTTCGTGGCCCGCTTCCAGAGAAGATTTGGATCGCTTCGCCCTGAATCACTGTTGCCGAGCGCAGGCCACGCCCCTTGAGTGTGACGGGGATCCCAGGCATGGTGATCAGGCCTACGTCGTATGTGCCAGGCGCGAGCGACACCACATCGTCGGGCGTACAGGCCGCGAATGCAGCCTGGATCGTCGGATACTGCTCGGGCACCAGAAGTTCCGCCGCCATGGAGGGACTGCCCAGAGCTGCCACCGCCAGCACACCGATCATCGTCCGCGCACGCATGTCATCCACCTCTCGCGAGTGTTGGGCCGGCTGAGGCTCGCGAGGACTGCCCTCGTTCGAAACGACCACCGGGTACGGGAGATAGCCGCCGCTGGGTGGCGCGTGCATCACGAGGATCGAGATCAACAGGAAAACGGCTGCCGCCGTGAAGCCAGACGGTGTCACGGACCGCTCTCCACGCATCGACTGCACCAGCCGCCGACACGCCCGCCGATCGCCGAATTCGACGCGGCTCATCGCTCGACCAGGTCCTCGAGGATCCGAAGTTCGGCGCCGATCTCCGCCTCAGGCGTCCCTTCCTGGAGCAGCAACTCCCGAAGCGTGCGGCGGATACGAATCGACACCATGCGCGTCACCGTGCGGCCGTCCTCGACCGTGTAGCCCAAAGGCGGGCAGCACTCGGCGTAGGGGCGCCCGTCGATGATGTGGCGGGCGAACAGGTCCCAGGCCGCGGAGCGCCCCTCGGAGACGAGCTCTGCCTGCACTGCGGTCGCGGCGTCCGAGAGCAGCGAACGGGCCCATGCCGCCTCGAACGCCTCCTCCGCGCTCGGCAGGCTGGCGGCGGCAGCAGCAGCAGCGTCGAGACCGGCGGTCTCGCGGTTTCGCCCGGCATCGCGGCGGATCCCCCTCGCGTGCAGCACCAGCCCGTTCATCATCCACCGTCGAAGGCGCGTCCCGCTCTCAGCCCACCGCTGCATCCCGTCCGGGCGCTCGAAGAACGCCACGAAGAAGCCATGGACGAGTTCGTCGGGCTCGGCGACCGTCCGCAGGGTCGAGCCGCGGGCGTACGCGAGAAGCGGCTCCCGGTACCGCGTCATGAGATGATCGCGCATCGCGGAGGAGCCCCCATGCCCCTCCGCGAGGCGATCAAACAGCCATGTCTGCTGGGTCGTGGGGAAGTGATCCGTCTCGGACATGCGGCGTCCCCTCTCCATGCGACAGCCGCGGCGCGACGCGCACCAACTCTCTCGGATTGGCCCGAGATTCAACCCTGCCGCGGACTCAACCGCCGGTCTGCTGCTGGAAGTAGACCTCTTCCTTCGGCTGGATCAGGACGAAGCCCGAACCATCGAACCGGAGCTGGATCGACTCGCCGCTTCCGCGCCCGAGGAAGGTCTTGAAGCTCACATCGGTATGGATCTGCGGCAGGAGCGTCCCCGACCAGGCGACCGTCGCATTTGGGTCGGTGAACACGGTCTGGCCAGGCCGCACTTCGAGCGCGAGCGGGTCGTAGTGCGTGGTGATCGCGAGCATGCCGGAGCCCTCGAAGCGCACATTGAAGAGCCCACCCGCGAACATTCCAGCCATGCTGCGCATGAGCGTGATGTCCCACTTGAGCGACGGCTCGAACGCCAGCACATCGTTGCCGTTGACGAAGATCGACTCGTTGTGCAGCTTGAGGATCGAGATCTTCTTCGCCTCGTCCGCAAGGTAGAGCTTGCCCTGCCCCTGCGCCTTCGTGAGCTGCGTGCCTTCGCCGCTCACGGCGCGCTTGAGGAACTTGCCGATCCCGTGCTCGAGGATTCCCTCGCGCGTGAACTTGACGGCGCCGAGGTACGCGACCATCGAGCCCGTCTTTGTCCAGAGCTCGCCGTTGAGATTGACCTCGAGCATGCGCTCGCTCTCGAGTTCGAAGAGTCCATGCCCGCGATCGCGCTGGGCGCGGGCACGCACGAACTCGGCGAGCGAGTAGCGACCAGCACTGGCCTGTGCGGGATCAAGCGGCGGGAGGACATGACCAGGGGGCGGCGGAGGGTGATGCATGGCGCGAAATGTAGGCGGGAAACGCCACGCGCGCTGCCCACGATTCACACTTCGGGTGGCTGCTCGCCGCCCGTCAGTCCGATGGTGATCTCGACGAGGCTGTGGAGAGGGCCGCTGCCCATTCCGGGGCACGGGGTGCGCCGCTTGGTCTCCGCCCAGGTCTCGGGCGACTCGACGACCTCGGGCCACCACGGCCAGGTGCGGCACTGGCTTGGGCGCGCGCGGTAGATCCCGCAGATCGCCTTGCCCGGCCGAGTCGTGCGGTCGAGGAAGACACAGTCGTGGCGCCCGTCGATCTT
>JBEAUK010000128.1:0-13229 GCA_041161465.1 Planctomycetota bacterium
CCGAGCCGCGCCTCGCCTTCAAGTTCATCGTGTCGGGCACGGGCGTGTTCGACCGGAACCTCAGGCAGCGCATGCTCTATGTCGTCGACGCGGCGACCAACCAGATCCTCTTCCAGGAAGATCAGATCCTTCACGCCGACATCACAGCGACCGTTCGCGGCACCGCGACCGAAGGCAGCGCGGCCGACGCATGCAATCCCGAGTCGCCGGTCGGGCTTCCCTACGCGCGGGTGACCGTCGGCGCGACGGAGTACTTCGCCGACGCGAGCGGCGCGGTCACGATCCCGAATCCGACGAACGCCAATCTCACGCTCACTTCGAACCTGACGACCGCTGGTCGTTGGTTCACGGTGAACGATGCGGCCGCGGGCGAGAGCGTGATCGCGCAGAACTCGACGGGCGGCGCGGTGGACTTCCTGCACAACGCCGCGAACACCGATCAGTCGGAGCGCGCCGAGGTGAACGCGTACCTGCACGCGAACATCGTGCGCGACTACCTGCTCGCCTACAACCCGACGTTCCCCACGATCGCGAACCAGCTCAGCTTCCCGATCAACGTCATGGTCACGGGAACCTGCAACGCGTTCTACGACGGCTCGTCGATCAACTTCTACCCGGCCGGCGGTGGCTGCAACAACACCGCGTTCAGCGTCGTCGTGCACCACGAGTACGGTCACCACATCGTGAACCGCGCGGGCTCGGGCCAGGGCGCATACGGCGAAGGCTTCGGCGACATCATGGGCGTGCTCGTGACCGACGAGTCGCGTCTTGCGGTCGGCTTCCAGAACTGCACCACGGGCATCCGTGACGCGAACAACACCAACCAGTACTCGGCGACGAACTGCTCGTCGGCCGGCAGCGCGATCCACACCTGTGGCACCGTGCTTTCGGGCTGCGTCTGGAGCACGCGAAACTACCTCGCGGCAACCAACCCGTCGACCTACCGCCAGATCATCTCGAACCTGGCGATCGACTCGGTGCTGCTGCACACGGGCACCTCGATCACCCCTGCGATCACGATCGACTTCCTCACCCTGAACGACAACGACGCGAACATCAACAACGGCACTCCGAACTACTCGGAGATCAATGCGGGCTTCAGCGACCACAGCATGCCCGCCCCGCCGCTGCAGCTGCTCGACATCTCGTTCCCGCAGGGCACGCCTTCGTCGGCAAACCCGAGCGGCGGCACGACCTTCCCGGTCACCGTGGCCGGCCTCGGCGGAACGCCGCAGCCCGGCACGGGCCGACTGTTCTTCCGCGTCGGCACCTCTGGCACGTTCACCAATGTCGCGATGACGCAGACTGCAACGAACCAGTACCTCGCGAGCCTCCCGCCCGCGCCGTGCGGCTCGACGATCCAGTTCTATGTGACCGCGCAGTCGACCACCGGCGCGACGATCTCGAACCCGAGCGATGCTCCGACCTCGCTCCTCGCGACGGTCGCCGCAACGGGTCTTGCGACGCCGTTCGTGGACACCGTCGAGACCAACCTCGGCTGGACGCTCTCGACCGCTGGGGACACCGCCACGGCAGGTCTCTGGGTTCGCAGTGATCCGGTGGGGACCTCGAACGGCGGCACGCCGGTGCAGCCTGACAACGATGTGACCGCCGCCCCCGGCGTGAACTGCTTCTTCACGGGTCAGGGCAATGCCGGCGGCACGCTCGGCGCGGCCGATGTCGATGGTGGCTTCACCACGCTGACCTCGCCGACGATGAATGCGCTGGGCGGCGTCGCCTATGTGAACTACTACCGCTGGTACTCGAACTCGCAGGGCGGCGCGCCCAACGCGGACACCTTCCGCGTGCAGATCTCGAACAACAACGGAGCGTCGTGGGTGCCGCTCGAGACGGTCGGCCCGACGGGCGCAGAGACCAACGGCGGCTGGATCTTCAAGGAGTTCCGAGTCTCGGACTTCGTCACGCCGACGAACCAGGTCCGTATCCGCTTCATCGCTGACGATGCCGGCACCGGCTCGCTCATCGAGGCCGCTGTTGATGAGGTGCGCGTGCGCGTCCTCAGCTGCGCGGAGCCCGGTGACATCGATGGCAACGGATCGGTCGATGGTGGCGACCTCGCGTCGCTCCTCAGCAACTGGGGCAGCAGCGGAGCGACCGACCTCGACGGGAACGGCTCGACCGATGGCGGCGACCTTGCCATCCTGCTCTCGAACTGGGGCTGATCGCCCCAAGTCCCCCGACAAGTCTCATCCACAGGGATCCCCGCCAAGGGGATCCCTGTGCTTTTGGGGGTGGAGCGCCGCACAGGGTGCCGGCTTCTGGCGCCCCGGGACGATCTCGGACGACGCCAAGGGCGCAAACGGGGTTGCTTGCAACCTCTGATTCGGCTACTGTTCCTGTCCTTCCGAAGCGCCCCAAACCGCTGCGGACCCCACCTGCCCAGGTGGCGGAATTGGCAGACGCGCCAGCTTGAGGTGCTGGTGGTGTAACAACCTTGGAGGTTCGAGTCCTCTCCTGGGCATTGACGCAGGCCCCGCGAAAGCGGGGCCTGTTTCGTGATCTGAATGGTTGCGACTGCCATCTTGGGTGCGAGCAGGCTCTCGCCCGCTGAACCACACGCGTCGGCCTTCGACTCTTTCATCCCCCGTTCAGCAGGCTGAAGTCTGCCGGCGCCCGAGCGTCTCGCTCAAACGCCGCGCGTACCGGGATCCCAGATGTGCTTGTGGAGCTGCGTCTGCTGGCGCACGGGAAGGCGGTCCTCGAGGATCCACTCCGCAAGCGACCGCGGATCGAGCCCTGGACAGCCAAGAATCTCCAGCCCCTTCTTCTGCGGGAATGCCGGGCTCATCAGCACGGCGCGGCAGCGCTCCGCGAGCCGATGCTCGCGAATCTTCTCGCGCGCCCACTCGTAGTCGGCACGATCGACGATCACGAACTTCACCTCGTCGTGCGGTCGGAGATCCTCGAGATTCGACCAGAGATTGCGCTCGACCTCTCCCGAGCCCGGGGTCTTGATGTCGAGGATGCGGATGGCCTTCCGGTGGCACGGGCGAATGTCGATCGATCCGGAGGTCTCGATCAAGACCGTGAAGCCCTCGTCGCAGAGCATCGCGATGAGATCGAACGCGCGCTTCTGCGCGAGCGGTTCGCCGCCGGTCATCTCGACGATCTGCGCTCCCGACGCGCGGATCTCCTCGAGGATCGACTGGATCGTGCGCGGTGCGCCCTCGCGGAATGCGTACTCGGTGTCGCAGTAGTGGCAACGCAGCGGGCAGCCCGTCAGCCGTACGAAGAAGCATGGACAACCCGCCCAGGTCGACTCGCCTTGGATCGAGAAGAAGGTCTCGTTCACACGCAGCGTCTGCGAGAGGATGTCGGTCTCGGCCGTCGTCATTCGCGTTGTCGTCATTCGCGTCGTCGTCCAGCGTCCGCGTGGTTCAGTAGACCCATGCCTCGATGATCGCGTCGGCCGGAAGCCCCTCGGGCGGAGGCTCGATCGGCGCCGTGGTGAGGATCAGCGCGTCGAGGAGGTCGCCTTCGACATCATGGATCGCCTCGACCGCCGTCTGCGATGCGATCTCAAGCCCATCCTTGCGGAGAAGCCGCACGATCTCCTCGCGCAGGACGCGTGGCGGCTCCCCGCCGCCCTTGTAGCCCTTGTGCGGCCAGCCGCGGTGACGCAGCACGCTCGCGGGGCACCCTTCGAAGACGCGCGTCTTCGCCGACGCGGGATCCGCCGGCATCGACACCGGTTCGATCGCGATGCCCTCGCGCGCAAGCGGCAGGAGGATCTCGGTGATGACCGTGAAGGTCTGCTTGAAGACACGCAGGTTCATGGGCGCAAGCGGCGTCGCGAGCGCGCGGTCGCAGGCGCGCTTGGGTTCGCGCCGCGACAGTTCACGCATCGCGCCGCGCCATTCGCGCGCAGTCTGGAAACCCGCCATCCACTCCGCGATGGCGAGCCAGGTGAGCGGCCCGTCGCCGAAGCCCTCTGGCCTCGACTCCGCGAAGCACTCGACGGGAAGCCCGAAGGGCGCGTCGATTCGCCACAGATGCGCCCGGCCGTCGCGGGCGCTCTCGAGAATCGCCTTGCGGAGGCCGTTGCGGTCGACGCGCGAACGCACCGCCACCGCGCTCCGCGCGGCAAGCTCGCGCTCGGCGATGCGGATCTTGGCCGCGCCGCCGCCGTCCGCGCCTGAGAAATCGACGCCGTGAATGACCGTGCGAGTGCCGGAGGATTCGACCCGTGAGGCTGCAGACTTCATCCGAGGCCGCAACTTCCACGGGGCTTCCCGCAGCCGCAGCTCGACGAATGCACATGTCCGCCGGCGGGAACGCCCGCTGAGGCCTCCGCGGCGCCGGAGACGCCGAACACGGAGAACCGCCTGCGGAAGGTGCGCCCGCGGCCCGTAGGGTCCTCGACAGGCAGATCGGCGTCCTTCATGGAACGGAGAAGCTCGATCACCTCGCCGTCCTCGATCGACTCATACTCATAGAGTGGCATGCCGAGAGGATAGCCGACACGCGCGCGCGTTTCGCGCGCCCCGTACACTGTCGCGATGCGTTCCCCCCGGAAGTCCCGACAATCCGCGAAGCCCCAAGGCGAGTTCGCCGACAACTCACGCGGTCTGCGCCTGCAGCGGGTGATGGCCGATGCGGGTGTGGCCGCCCGCCGCGAGTGCGAAGAACTCGTGCTCTCGGGCGCGGTCACGGTCAACGGAAAGGTGATCGACCGGCTGCCAGCCTGGGTCGATCCCGCCACCGACAAGATCGAGGTGTACGGGCGCCCGCTCCGCAAGGCGGAGAAGCATGTCTACATCATGCTGTTCAAGCCTCGCGGAACCGTCTGCACCAACAGCGACCCCGAGGGTCGACCGCGCGCGATCGACCTCGTCCAGCACCCGTCGAAGCCGCGTCTCTACTGCGTCGGTCGACTCGACCTCGACAGCTCCGGGCTCCTGATCCTGACCAACGACGGCGAGTTCGCCAACCGCGTCACCCACCCCCGCTACCTCGTGGAGAAGGGCTACGACCTCACGGTCGACGGGCGGCTCGACGAGAAGGCGATCGCCGATCTCGAGCGCAAGATCTTCGCCGCTGAGCGCGGGGCCCGTGCCGGCGACACTCGCAGTTCGCTGCGCCTGGTCAGCCGAGATCGTGACAAGACGGTGATCCACCTGACCCTGTGCGAACATCGAAACCTTCAGATTCGGCCGCTCATGCTCGAGCTCGGCCATCCGGTCAACAAGCTCCGTCGAACCTCGTTTGGACCGCTGCGCCTCAAGGGGCTCGCGGTTGGCGAATGGCGCGAGCTCGCCCCGCGCGAGGTCGAGCAACTTCTGCGCGCGTCCAAGTCGGAGGATCCGGGCGCCCGGCGAGCCCCCCGCGCGCCGAAGCGCTCGATGGCGGAACTTGCGATCGCTCGCGAGGAGCGTGCCCAGCGGCTTGCGGCCGAGAGCGCAGCGGCAGCGCCACCCGCCGCTCGAGCGCCCGAGCCAAAGCGACGCGAGCAGACGAAGCCTGCGCGCCGACCCGAGCGCAAGGACGGTCCCCGTCGGCCGGACGGCAAAGCCCCTCGGTCGGGCGAGCAATCCCGAGGTGGTCGCCCACCCCGATCGGGCAAGCCCGCGCCGCGTGGCCGCCGCCCTCGCAAGGGCTGATGAAACGAAAATTCTTCGTCTGGAACCCTGCTTCTCGGTCCCTTGACGCCGAATTCCTGCGAAACTGTCCGTAGTCGGAGTTGTTCGCGGCGGGCGAGGGGTTGTCCCTGTGCCGCAGCGCTTTCTTCGAAGGTTCTCTCTGGGCAGGACGCCCCACGCGAGCGCAGGACATGCTCGAACAGAACGGTCAACAGCCAAACAGTTCCTCAGCACCAAGTGGATCGGGCGCAGGTCCATCGCAGAGTGGCGCTGCGCCGTTTGATCTCACGCGTCCACTCGATGGCGCAGCGAAGTTCATTCCGGTCCGAACATCGCAGTTGACCTCGCCCGCGGCGCCGATCTCCGTTCCTGCGCCACGCGGTGCGACCGCTGTGCCGCTTCCTGCATCGCCCTCGCAGGTCGTCGCATCGAAACTCTCCGATCTCGTCAATCGCGCCGACCGCGCGCTGCCGCGCCTCGAGGCGCGTCTCGCCGAAGAGCAGGCCGCGACCGATCGTGCGGCGCGCCTCACCGCCGACATCGAGGAGCGGCTCAAGCTCGGCGTGCGCATGCTGCAGGCGTTCGATGTGCAGTCGACGCGCGGCGAATCGATCGCGAGCCGCGCCGTGCAGGCGATCGAGGAAGTCGAGCGCGTGCTGGCATCCACCGTGGACGCCTCGCAGGCCGCGCTCAAGGTCAACGCCGAGCGTCTGGCGACGGAAAAGCTCGAGGAAATCTCGGGCGAGCTCGACGCGCAGCGGGAGCGGTTCCGCCAGTTCGAGCAGAGCGCAGGACAACTCGCGCAGGAAAAGCTCGATCGAATCCAGAACGAACTCGATGCGCAGCTTGGTCGCCTGAAGCGCGCCGACCTCGACGCCACCGCGCTCGCCGACGATCGCCTTGCCGCGATCCGCAGCCTGTGCGACGCGCAGGTCGATCGCCTGTCGCGCGCGAGCGCCGATTCAACCGCAGCCGCAGAGCAGACCGCAAAGCAGATTCTCTCCGAGACCGAGGCACACCTCGCCCGCCTCGCCGAGGCGCAGCAGCAGGTCGACCGGCGCGAATCGGAACGCGTCGAGAAGTTCGAGTCCGAAGTGAACGCTCGCGCCGCAGCAGCGCTGGCGAACGCTGAGCAGCGCGCGGCCGAGACCCTCGCCCGAATCGAGCATGCCGCGGCCACCGCCGAGGGGCGCACGGCTCGACTCGCCGAGGAGTCGATCACGCGGCTCGAGTCCGAACTCAACGGGCGCATCGAGCGCGTCAAGCAAGTCGAGGCGCGCATCGAGCATGCCGCGGCCACCGCCGAGGAGCGCGCCGCTCGAGTTGCCGAGGAATCGATGGCGCGGCTCGAGTCCGAACTCAACGGGCGCATCGAGCGCGTCAAGGCAATCGAGACGCGCATCGAGCACGCCGCGACCACCGCCGAGGAGCGCGCCGCTCGAGTCGCCGAGGAATCGATCGCACGGCTCGAGTGCGAACTCAACTGGCGCATCGAGCGTGTCAAGGAAGTCGAGGCGCGCATCGAGCATGCCGCGAACATGGCGCTCGCTGCGGTCGACGCCGAGCTCGGCGGTCGCCTTGCGAACATCGACGCGGTGGTGCGTCGTGCCGACGAAGTCGCGGTGCGCGCCGACCACGCGCTCGCGCGCATGGCCGAGGCGGGCGCGATGATCGAGCGCTCCGAGCGCGCCACGGCTGCGCTCGCAGGCCTCTCGGGCGAGAGCCTCCGCCTCATCGAGACGCTCGCGACGCGCGTCAGCGACGCAACGGCGCTGCGCGAGGTGCTTGGCAAGCTCATTCATGAACTGGCCGCGGCCCGCGAGGTCGTTCATGGCGACATGCGCCGCATGCGAGACGAACTCGGATGGCTCGTCGAGAAGAGCGAGCGCCTGACCGGCGAACTCGTCGAGCGCGCCGACCACGCCGCGTCGACGAGCGATTCGATTCGCGCCATCACCGATGCCGCGCAGCCTGTGCTCGCCGACCTCCGCGTGTGGGGACCGATCCTGCAGGATCCGTCCCGCGATGGCGTCCGTCCGATCACCACGGCGATCGCCAGCGGCGTCCGCGAGGAACTGACCTCCGACATGCAGGGCTTCGCGTCGGCGCTGCGGCAGCTCGCAACGAGCGCGGACGGCGCGTTCAAGTCCGTCACGATCGAGACAGGCATGCTTCGCGACGGCCTCGCAGGCGATGCGGCCGCACGGAGCGCCGCTGCCTCGCGGGATCTCGCGCGCTCCTTCGAGCGCGAGCTCGCGCAACTCGGCCCGGTCTCGACCTTCACGAGCGATCCGTCGGGCATCCTCTCGATCCCTGCCCCTGCAGGCGGCGTCTCGCCAACCCCTCCGACGCTCACCGCGAACCGGCCCCTCGACCTCGAGGCGTAGCCGAAGCCGGCCTCGCCGGATGCTCGCGGTTGCGACGGCTGAAGCGGTCGCGCCGACCAAGCTGGTCGCGCGGACGAGTCTCGAAACATCGACGCGCCAGCGCCCCTTGCTTCCGCCGGACGGCGCGACATAAGCGTTTCCCTCGGCAATTGGCGCTTTCGCCCATACTCGGCAACTTTGGCGCAAGCACCATCCGACTTGCGTCGATGGCGCCTGCATGAAGCCGTACACGCTGCCATCGAACACGCCGTCACCAACCCTCTCGCAGTATGTGGTGATCGAGCGCTACCGCCTGGGGCTCTATGCCAAGGTGGTCTGCCCGTCGATTGGCCAGCGCGAGGCGCCGATTATCACCGGCGAGATCATCGAGGCCATCGATCACGCGAAGGATCTCAAGGGCAACTTTGTCCTTGACCTGTCGGGCGTGAACCAGATCACGAGCATGGGGCTCGGGATGTGCATCGATGTCCGCAATCGTGTTGCGAGCGCGAAGTTGAAGCCGCATCTGTTCGGCACCAACCGCACCGTGCTCGACCTCCTCCGCCTCATGAAGGTGGACAAGCTCTACACGGTGGTGCACGGCAACGACTCGCTCAGCAAGCTCCTCGGCTGAGCGGACGCGAAATCGCAGCGAAAAACAAGCGTCCGCGCCGCGCGCGGGGCGCTACCATGTCCGTTCCATGGGCCTCGAAGCAGCACTCCCCACCGACAGCGTCGTCACCACGCAACTGAACCGCGTCATCAACTGGGCGCGCCGCTCGAGCGTGTGGCCGCTCCCGTTCGCGACCGCATGCTGCGGCATCGAGCTGATGGCGACCGCGTGCTCGCGCTTCGATCTCGCCCGCTTCGGCGCGGAGGTCATGCGCTTCTCGCCGCGCCAGGCCGATCTGCTCATCGTCGCAGGCCGCGTCAGCGTGAAGACGCTGCCCGTCCTGCAGCGCATCTACATGCAGATGGCCGAGCCCAAGTGGGTGATCTCGATGGGCGCCTGCGCCTCGACCGGTGGCGTGTTCGACACCTACGCGGTCGTGCAGGGCGTCGACCAGTATGTCCCCGTCGATGTCTATGTGCCCGGCTGCCCGCCGCGGCCCGAGATGCTCATCGAAGGCATCATGGCGATCCAGCGGATCATCGACGAGGACAACATCCCGCGCGATCCGACCGGCAAGCGCCTCCCGCTCAACATCGCGCTGACGCCGAACTACGAGGTTCGTCCGCAGCCGGTGCCGCTCGGAATGCCCGTCGGCGGCAGCTCGAACCGCATCATCGTGCCATAAGCGCGCGATACGATTCCCGACATGAGAACGATTGGTTTCCCCGCATGCGCGCTGGCGCTGTCGCTTTCTGCCGCAGTGTCTGCGCAGGATCAGCCGAAGCCCACGGATGCGGCACCGGCCCCCGCCATCACCGCAGCCCCCAACGCAGCCCCGCGCGAGATCGCGCGTGAGATCCCACAAGGGCAGACCGTGGTCAAGTCGACCGATGGATCCGCCGACGCGACCTACCGGTACCGGCTCGTCGAGCCGAGCGCCGAGGCGATCGCGAAGGCCGATGGCAAGCTGCCGCTCATCGTGTTCCTGCATGGTTCAGGCGAACGCGGGGGCGACAACACCGCGCAACTCAAGCACTTTGTCGGCTGGACCGCGACCGAGGAGTTCCAGTCGAAGGCGCCCTGCTTCGTGCTCGCCGTCCAGTGCCCTGCGGACGAATCGTGGACGCCATACGACCTCAAGGCGTTCAAGGAGCGCGGCGAGTTCCCGAAGATGCAGCCCGAGCCAACGCGTGCGATGCGCGCCGTGATGCAGGCGATGGACGAGGTGATTGCGACGAAGCCCATCGATCGCTCGCGCATCTATCTCACCGGCCTCTCGATGGGCGGGTTCGGTGCGTTCGAACTTGCGGCGCGCCGGCCTGATTTCTTCGCAGCGGTCGCATCGATCTGCGGTGGCGGCGACCTGTCGACCGCGCCGGTCCTCGCGCGCACGCCGAACTTCATCGTGAGCTCCAACTACGACCCCGTCGTACCGAACGAACTTTCGCGGAAGATGGCCTTTGAGATCAGCAACGCCATGCAGCGCGCCTGGCAGGCCGCGCGCGCGCGTGCGGCGTCGGCAAATCCTCCGAAGCCCATACCCCCTCGCGTCGGCAACCCGGCCTATCGCGAGTACGACGGCGCAGGCCACGAAAGCTGGACCCCCGCCTATCGGTTCGGCCCGGATGGCATCCTCGATTGGATGTTCGGAAAGCGGCGGGAGACGCCGGCGCCGGCTCCCAACTCCCCGAAGTCCCCCTAGCCTGCCCTCCCCTCGCGTCTCTCGCTTCGCGTTGTTGCCCGCGCCGAGGCATTCGGGCGGATTCAGCGGGCATTTGGCCATCCCCAGCCAAGCGGTCGGATCGCGGGCGCCCGGGAACTCGTGCACATCCGAGTGGGGTTGCCGACCGTCGGCGAGGTCTGCGCGCCCCGGCGTGGCTCCGCGACTCAGCGAGGCAAGCGTGCGGTTTTCGGCTTGGTTGTGGCCCTTCGATCCGCCATACTGCGCGCTGCGAACCACTCTCGTCACCACGCAACCGGTCACGGTTCAAACCCACCACTGGATGACACCATGCCCCGCACACCACACCCCCGCACGCTTCCCTATGCCCTCGCAATGCTCGCCGCAGCCTTCGCCGCGCCCATCGCGTTGGCACAGGTCGCGGGCGACGAGTGCACGACCGCGCACATCGCCCGTGAGGGACTGAACATTCCAGTCTCGACGACCGCGTTGACCGCCTCGGCGGATCCGCCGGCGAATGGGCCCTGCGCGTATCTCAATTGGACGGCGACCACGAAGGATGCCTGGTGGGTCTACAACGCGAAGGGACCCGGCACGCTCACGATCAACTTCTGTCCTTCGGACTATGACACGAGCGTGGTGGTGTATCAGGGTGCTTGCGGGGCGCTCGCCCGCATCGCATGCGACGACGACGGATGCAATCCATCGGGACCGATCTACCAGTCGCGCATCGATGGCGTCGCGGTCAATGCGGGACCTGTCTACATCCGTGTCGGTGGCTACGGAGGCGCCACTGGCACCGTGCAGTTCACGCTGTCTTTCGAAGGTCGCGGAGGACTGGTCCTGTTCGGCTCGAACAGCGAGGGTCAGACGACCGCCCCCTCATCGCTCGGCGAGATCAAGAGCCTTGCGTGCGGAGAGGCTCACGCGATCGCGCAGACAGCCTCAGGCGCCGTGCTGGCATGGGGGCGGAATACTTCGGGACAGTGCACCGTTCCCGCGGGGGTCAGCGGCGTGCGACGAGTTGCTGCCGGATCGGTGAACTCTGCAGCGATCCTGGCCGACGGGACCGTGCAGTGCTGGGGATGGGCGAACTGGGGCCTTCCTTCCGTCCCCGCGGACCTCGGTCCAGTCGAGGATATCGCGATCGGCTCGGCCCACGCGGTGGCGCTGCGTCGCGACCTCGCGGTACGGAGCTGGGGCAACAACGACTTCGGTCAGACGACGATTCCGGCAGACCTCACCCGCGCGGGAGCGATCGCCGCGGGCTTCACGCACAGCGCGGCGATCAAGCTCGATGGAACAGTCGTGTGCTGGGGCAACAACGCGCAGGGCCAGCAAGCCGTGCCTGCCGGTCTCGGCGCGGTTCGCAGCATCTGCGCGGGAAGAAGCTTCACCGCATGCGTCACAAACTCAGGCCGGGTGCAGGCGTGGGGACAGCACTTCCTGCCTCTTGGAGTGCCCGCCCTCGACAGCGGAGTCAACCTTGTCCGCTGCAATTCGAGCGCCGAGGGAGTCGCCTTCGTGCTCCTTGACGACGGGACGGTCTACTACCAGTCGTTCAACAACCTCGCGGCGCCTCGGGCGCTTGGCGCCGCGCTCGAGATCGACCGCGGCGCGCAGTTCGGTGCCGCCGTGTCATCGCGGGACTGCAACGGCAATTCGGTGGTCGATGTGCTGGAGGCCGCCTCCTTCGACTGTGACGGAAGCGGCATCCACGACTGCTGGGAGACGACGGCCGGGCTCCTCGAGGACTGCAACGACAACACGCTTGCCGACGAGTGCGAGAAACAACTGTCGATCTACAGCGTCAAGCTCTTCACTCCGATCGGATACGGGCAGCCGGGTCAGTTCGAGATCCCTGCGGCGGTCCCCGCGGTCGGCACGGTGACGCTGGTCTTCCTCGGCCACGGCGACTTCGGCGCACACCTCGAGTACCTGCGGATCGTCATGGGCCCGCTCTTCGACAACAACATCTTCCGCGAGACCATCGATTGCTCGCCGACGACGCAGGAAGCGCGCTTCACCGTGCCCGCGGAGGTCTTCAACGCGGCGATCGGCGCCGATCGAACCTGGCGTCTCGACGTGCTGCCCTCGATCGCGGTCGACGCAGGGCTCTGCGATCCTCCGTCGCGCCTGACCGTCCTGCTGCTCTACACAGGCGCGGCATCGTCCGACTGCAATGCCAATGGTCTCCTCGACAGCTGCGAGATCGCGAATGGCTGGGCGGCCGACACGAACGGCAACGGCGTTCCCGACAGTTGCGACAGCGCGCTCAACAGCTGCCCCACCGACACCGACCGCGACGGTCAGACGGGAGCGTCCGACCTCTCGGGTCTTCTCTCCGCGTGGGGCTCGACCAACGCGAACTTCGACTTCGACGGCAACGGCCAGGTCGGCGCATCCGACCTGTCCCAGTTGCTGGCCGCGTGGGGTCCGTGCCCGAGCAACTGAGCGCACGCCCGCTCCGCGCGATGTTCACCCCGTCAGCGAAGCTTCGCCACCCACTCGCGGACGCGGGCGACGCCCTTCATGATGTTCTCGTCGCTGCAGGCGAACGAGAAGCGGATGTGACCGCGCGCGCAGGCGCCGAAATCCTCGCCGGGCACCACCGCGACGTCGGCTTCGGCCAGCAGCGCGTCGGCGAACGACTGCGCGCCGTCGATGCGCGTGCCCGCGGGCGAGGTCTTTCCGAAGTGCGCTGAAACATCGGGGAACGCGTAGAACGCGGCGTTCGGCATCGGGGTGCGGAAGCCGGGAATCCTCGCAAGCTCGTCGTGGATCAACTTCGCGCGCGACGCGAACTTGACGCGCATCGCCTCGACGCCGGCGGCGCTGTTCGTCAGCGCCTCGACGATCGCGGGGTAGAAGAAGCTCGGGATCGAGTTCGTCATCTGCCCCTGCAGCTTGATGAGCTCGGCGGCCATCGGCTTGGGCGCGGCCATGTAGCCGATGCGCCAGCCGGTCAT
>JBEAUK010000001.1:0-6474 GCA_041161465.1 Planctomycetota bacterium
GAACTCGTGGGCGACCTCACCACGCTGGTGCTTGACCTCTCCGAGCGCCTCCGCAGCGAGCATCTGACGGCGGAGCGCGTCGAGCGAAGCCGAAGCCGCCTGCGCTGGGAGCGCTTGGACAGTTTCGAGGCTATAGGAAGCTCGGCGCGGCATGGTCTGGCTGTCGATCGGGCCGAGGTTCGGCCCGCGTCCGAGTTTCGGACGAGGAAGAAATGGGCGACTGCGGGAGCAGTCTAACGGACACCTTCACTTACGCGGCACGGGGTCGAGGTTCGGCAGGGAATCGCGAAAGAGCCCACAAATCGGGTTCTCGACCTGCGGAAACGCACCGGTCTCCCGGTCAGGGGTCAGATATCACCCGACCGCCGAGTTCAGGCGCTGGGGAGCCGCCTCCGAGGCGCGGGTGGCGACGACCTCGATCGTGCACTGAGTTGGCTGGGCCGAGGCCGAGGTCGAGACGGTGCGGGCGATCCGTGGATTCAGGCGGGTCAGGGTCTCGTGGACGATCAGTCCGGCGGCGTCGGCGAGCCGCGGGAGATGGGCGCGCGAACCGCTGTCACGGGAGACGAGCTCGACCGCGCAGCCGATCCATGAGCGGGCGTCGCCCGCGTACAGGCCGGTGACATCCACCGTGATCTGATCCATGTTGACCGCGCCGACGACCGGCGCATCGACGGCAGCGCCGTTCGGTGCGTGCAGCCTCACCCAGAGCGATCCGCTCGCACCCGCGCCACGCTGCGTCGGATAGCCGTCCGCATAGCCGACCGGAACAAGCACGACCGTCGAGTCGCGCGGCGCCGTCCAACGCGCGCCGTAACCGACGGCCGTACCGGCAGGGACTTCCTTCGCCTGCACGACCTGGCTCGACCAACGCACCACCGGACGAAGGTCGCCCGGCGCCATGATCGCGCCGGGCGCGTCGAGCTCTTCAAGGCCGTAGCCGAGCCACGCGAGTCCGAAGCGCACCATCGAGCGGTGATATCGCGTGCTGCGCGCGAGCGCGTAGGTGCTCGCGACATGCTCGATCACATCGTCGGGAATCAGGTGGCGATTCGCGGTGATGACCGCGTCGTACGCCTCGAGCTGGCGCGCGGTGATCGACGCATCGCAGCGCGAATGCGAGAAGTGCGCGAAGATCCCGCGCAGCGAGAGGCGGCCACCTTCGTGGATCGCGCGCAGGATGCGCGCCGCTTCATCGGGACGCGCACCGCCGCGGCTCATGCCGACATCGATCTCGAGATGCACCGGCAAGGTCACGCCGATCGACTGCGCGCATGCCTCGAGCGCCGCAAGATTGGCCTCGTCGTGCACGACGAGATGCAGTTGACCGCCGAGCATGAGTCGAACGAGCTCGTCCTCGCGCGCGATCTCCGTGACGGGCATCAGCACGAGAATCGGCGTCGTGCCGTTCACCGCGGCGGCCGTCTCGATCGCCTGTCGCAACGAGTAGACCGCGAGCATCTCGGCACCCGCCGCGACAAGCCGCCGCGCGACGCGCGAGACGCCGAGCCCGTATGCGTCGGCCTTCACGATCGGGCACAGCGAGCAGCGGTCGCCCACGACGCGCCGGATTACCGACATGTTGTGTTCGATCGCTGCGAGGTCGATGTCGATCGTGCTCGTGTCCTGCATGGCGTCGTGCCTCCCTCCGGGCGTCGTGCGGTGCACGCTGCGCCTCGGAACCATCCGACAGGCCTCGGTCCAACGGGTCCAGCGGGTCGATCGCGAGGCGACGAACCCGTTTCCTGCCACGGGAAGCGTCCCTGCCCTCCTGGCAGGCGCGTCCCGCACCGTATTTGTATCGACTTCGCAAACCCTCTACCATCAATGCACTCAACGAACACCGCGGGATCGATCCGCGACCGACAGAAAGCGTTCATGGCCCAACCTTCACCAGACACCTCCGCCGCCCCATCCACCGGGACCCACTCCCCCGAAACCTTCGTCATCGACAAGACCTTCGCCGACCTCGGGCTCAAGCCCGCCGTCCTCGAGGGTCTGACCAAGCGCGGCTTCAAGCACCCCACTCGCATCCAGGCGGCGCTGATCCCGGTCGCGCTCTCCGGCAAGGATGTGCTCGGCCAGGCGAAGACCGGCACGGGCAAGACAGCCGCCTTCGGCCTGCCGCTCCTCCAGAAGCTCGACCCCGAGGCGGCCTTCTCGGCGCTTGTCCTCGTGCCGACGCGCGAGCTCGCGATCCAGGTCGCGAAGGAGCTCCAGGAACTCGGCGCCTTCGCCAAGGTGCAGACCGTCGCCGTCTACGGCGGCCAACCGATCACCAAGCAGCAGCCCCTCCTCGCCAAGGGCCCGCCGATCGTCGTCGGCACCCCGGGGCGCGTGATGGACCTCGCCGAGCGTGGCCTGCTGCCGTTCGCCGACTTCCGCTTCGCGATCCTCGACGAAGTCGACCGCATGCTCGACATCGGCTTCCGCGACGACATCCGCAAGATCCTCGGCAAGCTCAAGAAGGTGCCGCAGACGATCTTCGTGTCGGCGACCATCTCGCCTGACATCGAGAAGCTTGCGCGCAGCTACATGAAGGAGCCGGAGAAGATCGTCACCTTCGAGAAGAGCCTGACGGTCGCGCAGGTGAAGCAGAGCTACTTCGCGGTCGAGCGCTGGGACAAGAAGCGGCTCCTCCTCCATCTCCTCAAGAAGGAGAAGCCGGGCCTGACCGTCGTCTTCTGCCGCACCAAGCGCGCGGTCGACGAAGTGACGCTGTTCCTCAACAAGAACAAGATCGACGCGCACGCGATGCACGGCGACATGTATCAGAAGAAGCGCGACGCGGTCATGGGCAAGCTTCGCGAGGGCGACCTCTCGGTGCTCGTCGCGAGCGACCTCGCCGCGCGCGGCCTCGATGTCGACGACATCACCCATGTCGTGAACTACGACATGCCCGAGGACCCCGAGGTCTACATCCACCGCATCGGCCGCACCGCGCGCGCCGGCCGCAACGGCGTGGCCTGGAGCTTCGTGGCGCCCGATCAGGGCGAGCTGCTCACGAACATCGAGATGCTCGCGAACATCGAGATCCCGACGGTCGGCTACGACGATTTCCAGCCGGGTCCGATCCCGGCGGAGGTGGCCGCGATGCGCGAGCACGAGGCGAAGCGACGCGAGGATGCGCAGCAGGCGCGAAACCGCAACGCCGGACCAGAGGTTCCGCCGGTGACCGCGGTCGACCCCAACATGTTCCCCGACGGCATCGTGCCGACCGCGCTTCCGGGCCGACGGCTCGGCGGCCGCGCGCGCACGAACCGGCGTTGACGCTCGCCGATGGCACGCGGCATTCGCATCGCACCTGAGGTCCGCGACGCACTGGCGTCGGGCGGCGCCGTGGTTGCGCTCGAGACGGCGGCGGTGACGCACGGCCTTCCACGCGAGCCGCTCGCGACGCTGCCGCCTTACCTCGTCGACGCGGAGACACCCGCAGCGGTGCGCGCCGTCTTCGAGGGCGGCGTGGCGGCGAACCGCGCGCTCGGTCACGCGCTTGCGGCCGCCGTGCGCGCGGAGGGCGCGATCCCCGCGACCGTCGGCATGCTGCGCGGAGAACTCGTGATCGGCCTCACGACGGCGGAACTCGACGAGCTCGCGGAGATGCGCGATGCGCGCAAACTGAGCGCGCGGGAGATTCCGCTGGCGGCCGCGCGACGCGAGTCGGGCGGCACGACCGTGGCGGGAACGCTGCTTGCGTGCGCGCGCGCCGAACCCGCGCCGATCCGTGTGTTCGCGACCGGCGGAATCGGCGGCGTCCACCGCGGCTTTGCCGAACGGCCCGATGTGTCGGCCGATCTCCACGCGATCCGCGACACGCCGACGCTCGTCGTCACGGCGGGCGCGAAGTCGATCCTCGATCTGCCGGCCACCGTCGAGATGCTCGACACGCTCGGCGTCCCGCTCGTCGGCCTCGGCACGCCGTACTTCCCGAGGTTCCTCTGCGCGGGCACGGCCGAGCTGCGCGTGAACGCCGAGGCGCGCGACGAGCGCGACGCGGCGGCGCTCTTCGCGGCGCACCGCGACATGCGCGGCGCGTGCGGCATGCTCCTGTGCGTGCCTCCGCTACCGCGATTCGCACTGGAACCGGCGATGATGGAAGCCGCGATCCGCGCTGGACTCGAGGAGTGCTCCCGCATCGGCGCGCACGGCCCCGAGGTCACGCCAGTCCTGCTCTCGGCGGTCGCGAAGACGACCGGCGGTGCCTCGCTCGCCACCAATCTCGCCGTCCTGATTCACAATGCCAGGATTGGCGCTCGCGTCGCGCGCGCACTTGCATCGACTTGACACCGCTGCCCAACCCTGCTTGACTACCACGGTCGAGGGCAACCGCCCCGACGCAGACCCACTCGCAGGAAACCAGTGCAGCGAAAGGATCAGTCCGCCGCACTCTGACAGGTTTCCGCGTTCAGACCGTCTGCGCAAAGCAAGGCACATCTCGACTGCGATCCACCGCGCACCGCGCCGGGAGCCGATCTGTTCGTCACCGAACGAGCCCGACGCAGTCGAACCGTGCTCTCCCCCAGTTGGTTCATCCGATGGCTGCAAAGAAGTCCACGACGAAGAAGACCACGACGAAGAAGACGGTGACGAAGAAGGCTGTGGTCAAGAAGGCCCCTGCCACGAAGGTCGCCGCCACAAAAGTCGCCGCCAGCAAAGTCACCGCCAGCAAGGCCGCCGGGAGCAAGGCTGCGCCGAAGAAGGCCGCGAAGGCCGCCGCCCCGAAGAAGGTCGCCGCGAAGCCGGCTGAGAAGACCGTCGCAAAGGCGCCCGTCAAGAAGCCCGTCAAGCAGCCCTCGGCTGCGAAGAATCCTGCGCCTGTCGCCGCTCCGGCTGTGAAGCCCGTCGTCGAGGTCAAGCCCCCGGCAGCACCGGCCGCGCCTGCGCCCGTCGCGCCGCCCGCACCGACGCTCGTCGAGCGGCCACAGCAGCGGCCGCCGCAGGATCAGCGTCGCGATGATGATCGCCAGAAGGATGATCGCCAGAAGGATGATCGCCAGAGGAATGATCGTCCTCGCGAAGAGCGCCGCGACTTCCAGCCACGCGGCGATGGCCAGCAGCGACAGCCGCAGCAGCAGAACGATCAGAATCGGCCGCAAGATCAGCAGCAGAACCAGCAGGGTTCCCAGCAGCGCCCGCAGCAAGGCGATGGCGAAGTCGGCGGCGAGGGTGGCGATGGCGGAGGTCGCCGTCGGCGACGGCGCCGTCGGCGCCGGAGGCGGCGTGGCGGCGGAGGCGGCCAGCCGTTTGATCCGAACAATCCGAACGCGCAGCAGCAACAGCAGCAGCCGCATCAACAGCAGCAGAATCAGCAGCGCCGCGGTCCCGATTCAAGCTCGGACGAGGGCGACGACTTCGGCGACGAAGGCGATGACGAGTTCGGCGACGAGTTCGACGGCGATGGCAGCGAGGGCGGCGAGCCTGGTGCGACGACCGCGGAGCGTCACGGCCAGAATCATGGTCAGCATCACGGCCAGCGCCCCCACGGCCAGCAGCAGCAGCAGCATCAGCAAGGTCCGCCACCGCCGCCGCCCTTCGAGTGCGAAGGCGTGCTCGAGTGGCCGGGCAACAACGACGGCCGCATCCGTCAGTTCGCGGATGGCCTCATCGAGTCCGAAAGCGATCCGTATGTGCCGTTCGCCCTCGCCGAGCAGTATCCGCTGCGTCCCGCGCAGCACCTCGTGGCCGAGGCGCAGCTGCGTCGGCCCAACAAGAAGCGTCGCCGTGGCGGCGGCGGCGGAAACCGCCGTCCGCGTCCGATCGTGCAGCGCATCATGTCGATCGAGGGGCTCCCTGTCGAGGAGTACGCCAAGCGCAAGCCGTTCGCCGAGTACACGGCGCTCGACCCGTCGCCGCGCATCACGCTCGAATACAAGGGCTGCCCGCCGTCGTGCCGCCTGATCGACCTCTTCTGCCCGATCGGTTTCGGCACGCGCGGACTCATCGTGGCGCCGCCGAAGGCCGGAAAGACGATGCTTCTCCAGAACATCGCCTACGGCATCAAGCGCAATCACCCGCATGTCGAGCTGATCGCGCTCCTCATCGACGAGCGGCCCGAGGAAGTCACCGACTTCAAGCGGAATGTGCCCGCGCAGGTGCTCGCGAGCTCGAACGACCAGGATCTCGAGCGGCATCTGTCCCTCGGCATCCTTGCGATCGAACGCGCGAAGCGCCTCGTCGAGGCCGGGCGCGATGTCGTCGTGCTGCTCGACTCGCTCACGCGGCTCGGCCGCGCGTTCAACAACAGCCGCCGATACGGGTCGTCTGGAAAGACGATGTCGGGCGGCCTCGACTCGCGCGCGCTCGAGGTGCCGAAGCAGCTCTTCGGCGCCGCGCGCAAGTGCGAGGAAGGCGGTTCGCTCACCATCATCGCGACCTGCCTCGTCGACACGGGCTCGCGCGCCGACCAGGTGATCTTCGAGGAGTTCAAGGGCACCGGCAACATGGAGCTCATCCTCGACCGGTCGATCTCGGAGA
>JBEAUK010000014.1:0-9524 GCA_041161465.1 Planctomycetota bacterium
GCACCGATCACCCGATTGGGGATGACGACCGCCCCCGCTCCGACCTGTGCCGCACTGCCAATGCGGACAGCGCCACAGAGAATCGCTCCCGGCGAGAGATGCGCGAAGTCGCCGACGACAGAGTCATGCTCGACAACGGCGCTGGTGTTGACGATCACGCCCACCCCGATCTCGGCGCGTGCATGCACGACCGAATGGGTCGAGAGGAAGACTCCACGGCCGATCCGCGCGCTTGGTGACACAACCGCCGTCGGATCGATCACGGCCGCAAACGCGTCCGCGCCGCCGAACCCCGTGAACCAGCGCTCTCGAACCGCCGCGTCGCCTACAGCCGCATGCAGCATGGCGCCGCGCGCCACCTGCGCCGCAACGCGAGCTCGGGTATCGGCGCCATCTGGGTCGCCGAACCACTCAGCCCCCGCGAACGGTCCCGAAGCCGCTGGCTTGTCACTTGCGGCAACCCCGACGATGCGCCAGCCGGCGCGCGTGGCTGCCTCGGCGACGACCGCTGCGTGTCCACCGGCTCCGAGGATGACGAGTGCACGGTCGCTCGATGTCATTCGTTGGGGTCTCTCTGCGCCTCGACCGGCGCCGCGGCATTGGGTGCGGACTCGACCTGTACCGTCGGCTGCGTGAGGATCGCGGGAAGTTCCATCGGCTCCGCAGCCACCTTCTCCGCAACCGCGCGGTCCCATGCGCGGTGGAATCGGGCGATGCGGATGGCGCCGTAGATCGCACCGCAGCGGTAGCACGCCAATTGGCGCTTGCTGAAGACGAGGATGAAGACATCCGTGATGAGGAGCGCGATCAGCGCCGCGGTCACCCACGGACTGGCCGCGTACCCGAGGATCGCCACCACGGCGAGGGCGAACGCCAGCACGGCGATCAGCGGCGTCACCTGTGGGAAGTTGCGTCGCACATAGAGGTGATCGGAGCCGCAGACGACGCAGCGCCGCAGCGAGCCGGCATCGTCCATGGCGCCCTCCCAGCGAGGGAAGAGGTCATGCGAACAGCCCGGGACGGGCACCCGTGCGGGTCGCGCGCTCTCGTCGAGCTCAAGCCGCGCCAGGCGCTTTCGGGAGGAATCTCGGAGCTCGATCCGCATGTCGCGAGGATGATACTTTGCACCCACCCGCGCCGATGCGGGACGCGGAGCCTGGTCCTACACGCATGACGCCCGAGCCGAACGACACCATCCCACCCGAGACGCCGACCGAAGCCATGCGCGCGTTCCTGTCGGGACGCTTCGTCGTGTTCGATGGTCCAGACGGATCGGGCAAGAGCACGCAGTTCCGCCGCTTCTCCGACTGGGCCGCCGCACAAGGCGTGCGCGTGACCGAGGTTCGCGAGCCGGGCGGCACGCCGATCGGCGAGCAGATCCGCGCGATCCTGCTCGACCCGCGCAACAAGTCGATGAATGTGCGTTGCGAGATGCTTCTCTACATGGCGAGCCGCGCACAGCTGCTGGAGGAACGAATCCGCCCGGCCCTCGCGGAAGGTCACCTCGTGCTCGCGGATCGCTTCGTGAGTTCGACGCTCGCCTACCAAGGCACTGCAGGCGGACTCAAGCGCGACGAGATCATGGAGGTCGCGCGCGTCGCGGTCGGTGAGATGTGGCCCGACGAGATCGTGATCTTCGATGTCGATGTCGAGACCGCGTGGAAGCGCATGGCCGCCGGCCGCGCGAACTCGGCGCCCGACCGCATGGAACTGAAGAGCGACGCGTTCCATGAGCGCGTGCGCCAGGGCTATCTCGAGCAGTGCCGGTCCGACCCCGCGCGCTATGTCGCGATCGACGCGCGCCACGATCCCGAGACCGTCTTCGCGCGACTGATCGAGGCGTTCGTGTCGCGCATGCGCGCAGGCATCACGCCGCGCGTGGGCGCGAGCAGGCTTTAGCCTGAAGGGCCTCCGCGCGGAGGCGGCGGCCGGCTTCGTCCATCGAGTCGGGCGGCCGCGACCGCTCAGATGCGCGCGCGAACCATGTCGCACACCTGGTCGATCGCGATCTCGAGATCGTCGTTCACCACGAACGCGTCGTACACGCCGCTCGTCTTCGCAAACGCGATCTCCGTCTGCGCCTCGGCGAAACGCCGGTCGATCGCGGCATCGTCCTCGCGACCGCGTCCGCGAAGGCGCCTGAGCAGCGTCGCTTCGTCGGGCGGCAGCACGAACACCGTGAATGCCTGCGGCATCTTCAGCTTCACATTCCTCGCGCCCTGCACATCGATGTCGAGCACGATCAGCTTGCCTTCGCCGAGCGCGTGCTCGACCTGCGACTGGATCGTGCCGTACCACGATCGCCCGAACACCTGCGCGTACTCGAGGAAGCGACCCTCATCGATCCACCTCTGAAAGGTCGCTTGGTCGACGAAGTGGTAGTCGACGCCATCACGCTCGCGCTCGGTGCGCGCACGCGTCGTCGCGCTCACGCTGAACTCGCCGCCCATGCGACGGATCACCTCGTGCACGATCGTCGTCTTGCCGACGCCCGAGGGACCGGACACGACGAGGAGGAGGCCTTTGCGCGCATCGGGCATGCGTGACTCGATTCAGCTCGCGAGCGGCACGACATCATCCGCATCGATCTCAAGCATGACGCGCTCGCCGATCGACGGCGGGTTCTTCGGATTGAGCTCGGCAACGCGCACCACGGACTCGCCGGCGCCAGCCGGGACATCGAGCGCGACCTCGTGCTGCGCGACGCCTCCGAGATAGATGCTCGAACGCACGACACCGACAAGAGTGTTGCCGCTCCCCTGCGCACCGCCGCGCAGCATGCGGAACGCCTCCGGACGCAGCGACAGCGAGAGCTCGCTCGCCTCTGGAAACGGCGCAGCCATCGACACGAGATTGCCCGCCGCGGTCTTGTAGAGCGCCTCGCTTGCGCCGCTGCGCACCAGGATCGCGGGCAGGAAGTTCGTGTCGCCGAGGAAGTCGGCGACGAAGCGGTTCGCGGGGCGGCGATACATCGCGCGCGGCGCACCGGCCTGGATGACATGGCCGCCCTTCAGCACGGCCATCCCGTCCGCGAGCGAGAGCGCCTCGTCCTGGTCGTGCGTGACATACACCGTCGTGATCTTGAGCGTATCGACGATGCGGCGGATCTCCTGGCGCATCTCGAGACGAAGCTTCGCATCGAGGTTCGAGAGCGGCTCGTCGAGGAGCAGCACGCTCGGCTCGAAGACGACCGCGCGCGCGAGCGCCACACGCTGCTGCTGGCCGCCCGAGAGCTCGCTCGGCTTGCGCGAGGCGTACTCGCCCATGCGCACGAGCTCGAGCGCGCGGCGCACCTTCTCGCGGATCGCGTCGCGGCCGAACTTTCGCACCTCGAGGCCGAACGCGACATTCTCGAACACGGTCATATGCGGCCAGAGCGCGTAGTTCTGGAACACCATGCCGGTGTTGCGCTCGTTCGCAGGCGTGCGCGCGACATTGCGGTCGCCGAAGTAGATGCGCCCCTCGGTCGGCTCGGTGAAGCCCGCGATCATGCGCAGGAGCGTGGTCTTGCCGCAGCCCGAGGGGCCGAGGAGGAAGAAGAGGCTGCCCGAAGGGATCTCAAGGTTGACGCTCGACACGGCCACCGTGTCGCCGAACTTCTTGATGAGACCTTCGATCCTGATCGCCGTCATGCCGTGGAAGTTACCCGAGCGCGGTGGAACGGGTAGGATGCGTCCGTGGCGAAACGCACGGGAAAAAGCGAGAAGAGCGCGGCGAAGGGACAGAACGGTCCCGTGCGTGGCAGCACGCCGCCGCCCACCGACCCGCGACTCGCGTGGATCGACCGCATGCGCGTCTACCGCGGACGGGCGGAACCGGATCTTTCGGTCGCGGCGATGGCCGCGTCGCTCGAGCGTGCGACCGCACAGCGCCAGCGGGCGCTTGGAGACGTCATCGATCTGTGGAACGAGGTCGCGCCCGAACGCGTGCGGGGCTTCGTCACCATCGAAGGCCTCGGACAGGGAACGCTGACCTTGACTGTGGCGAGTTCCTCTGCGTCGTACGAGCTGTCACGCGTGCTGCGCGATGGCCTCGAGCGCACGCTCGTCGACCGCATGCCGACGCGCATCAAGCGCGTGAAAGTCCGCGTGGGCGCGGGCGAGTAGGACCATCGCTCCACAGGAGCGGCGGGCGCCACGGGCTTGCGAAGCGAGCAGACATCCGAAGCGTCGACAGCACGGCCCGAAGGGCCGGTTCCGTCAGCAGCACCAACGGCAGCGACCGCTCAAACCTCGTCGATGCCCTTCGAGATCTGCCAGTACTCGAGCTCGATCGGAGCCTGACGGCCGAAGATCGTGACGAGCACGCGCACGAGACCCTTCTCGGGCAGCACTTCGTCGACTTCGCCGGGGTAGTTCTGGAACGGGCCTTCCTTGATGGTGACCTTGTCGCCCTTGGCGAACTCCATCCTGACCTGCGGCGCCTCTTCGGGCTTGCGCGAGTCGAAGAGCATCTTCTCGACCTCGTGCGCCGCCATCGGAGTCGGACGACCGGCGGTGCCGACGAAATCGCCGACGCCGTCGGTTTCCTTGATGAGGAAGAACACATCCTGCGGAATGCGGCCATCGGGCTCGAGGCGCATCTCGACGAAGACATAGCCCGGGTAGAGCATCGACTCCGTCACCTTCTGCTTGCCGCCCTTGAGGGTCTTGGTCTTCTCGGTCGGCACCATGATGCGGCCGACGAAGCCTTCCATGCCCTCGATCTGCACCTTGCGAAGCAGCGTCTGGCGCACCGAGCGCTCCTTGTTGCTCGCAACGCGGAGCACGAACCAGTCCATGCCCTCGCGGAACATCGGAAGATCGGTCGCGGGGTCGAAGGTCTCGGTCTGCTCGAGCTTCGACTTCTCGCCAGCCTTGCCCTTGCGGTTGTCGGCAAGCGCCTGCGTCGAGACGCCCTGCACCTCATGCGGACGCTCGACGGCGCGACGCGCATCGACACCACGCTTGAGGGCCTTGGGGGAGGCGTCCTTGGTGCCGCCGGTCGTCTCGGAGTTGTTGTCGGTGTCGCTCATTCCTGACATCTCCCGCAGGCGGATGCCTGCCGTTTCTCTGCAACGCGGCGCGGACGCCGCGCAGTCGTCCGCTCAGCTCTCGAGCACCTTGATCAGCTGGAAGAACCACACGAAGAAGATCTCGAGTCCCCAGCAGAACAGGGCGAGGATGACCGCCGTGACGATGACGGCGGTCGCGGAGCCGACGACTTCGCGACGCGTCGACCAGTTGACCTTCTTCATCTCGCCCTCGGTGGCGATGAGGAAGTCGACCGAACCAGGCTTCACGAACACGAGGTAGTAGGTGACGAAAGTGATCGCCCCGCCGACAAGGATCGCGCCAGAGGCAGCGACATACAGCGGGTTGGTGTTCCCGATCGGGATCAGCTTGAAGTACTCCCACAGCCACAGCAGGCCGAGAAGGCTCACAAGCGCGACGCCGACGACGGTGCCCATGCGCGTGTAGTAGCCCTGGCCTGGCTTGTAGACGGAGAGCCCGCGCGACGGCTCCACTGCCTGCGCGACCGATGCTGAAGGAGATGACTGCTCTGCCATGGGTCTGCTCCCATCGGGGCGCCCTTCATCGCGCGGACTGCGCGACAAGGACGCTGGACTTTGCAACACGCCGAGAGGGGATCGAACCCACGACCTGCGGATTTGGAATCCGCTGCTCTACCAGCTGAGCTATCGGCGTAACACTGTCGTTGAACAAGCTGCGGGAAGCCCGCACGCGACCGCGAAGGCGCGTCTTACTTGCGCTTGATCTTGTGCAGGGTGTGCTTGCGCAGCTTCGGGCAGTACTTCATGTAGCCCTCCTTCACGCGCTCGATGATGCCACCCTTGACACGGATGTTCGTGCGGTAGTTCATGTCACCGGTCTCGGTGCACACGAGCCAGACCCATTCGCGATCCATGGACTTCTTTGCCATTGCTTGCTCGCTTTCTCAACTGTCGGGATCTGAAGTCAGCGCGCGTCGCGGGATGAAACTGCTCCATCCCGCGACGCCGCTGCGGCTTTCTCTTAGGCGATGATCTCGGTGACGACGCCCGAACCCACGGTGCGGCCGCCTTCACGGACTGCGAAGCGGACGCCCGCTTCCATCGCGACGCCCTTGCCCTCGAGGTCGACGATCATGAGGATGTTGTCGCCCGGCATGCACATCTCTGCGCCGACGAGTTCCTCGATCTTGCCCGTGATGTCGGTCGTGCGGAAGTAGAACTGCGGCTTGTAGCCCTTGAAGAACGGCGTGTGACGGCCGCCTTCGTCCTTCGTGAGGACGTAGACCTGAGCCTTGAACTTCGTGTGCGGCTTGATCGATCCGCTCTTGCAGAGGACCTGGCCGCGCTCGATGTCGCTCTTCTCGACGCCACGGAGGAGGAGGCCGACGTTGTCGCCCGCCATGCCGCTGTCGAGGGTCTTCTGGAACATCTCGACGCCGGTGACGGTGGTCGTCTTGACGTCGGGACGGAGACCGACGATCTCGACGGTGTCGCCGACCTTCACCATGCCGCGCTCGATGCGACCGGTCGCGACGGTGCCGCGGCCCTTGATCGAGAACACGTCTTCGACCGACATGAGGAACGGCTTGTCCGTCTCACGAACCGGCTCGGGGATGAAGGTGTCGATCGCGTCCATGAGGTCGGCGATGCACTTGTTCGCGGTCGGGTCGCCGGGGTTCTGGAGCGCCGGGAAGGCGGCGCCGCGGATGACGGGGGTGTCGTCGCCCGGGTAGCCGTACTTCGAGAGGAGGTCGCGGATCTCCATCTCGACGAGGTCGAGGAGCTCGGCGTCGGCGATGTCGCACTTGTTGAGGAAGACGACGATCTTCGGAACGCCGACCTGACGGCCGAGGAGGATGTGCTCGCGGGTCTGCGGCATGACGCCGTCGACGCCCGAGACGACGAGGATCGCGCCGTCCATCTGCGCGGCGCCGGTGATCATGTTCTTGACATAGTCAGCGTGGCCGGGGCAGTCGACGTGCGCGTAGTGACGGTTGGCCGTCTCGTACTCGACGTGCGAGGTGGCGATCGTCACGATCTTGGTGGGGTCGCGGCGGCCTTCCGACTCGGACGCCTTGGCGACCTGGTCGTAGGAAACCGGCTTGCTGAAGCCACGCGCGGCCTGAACCGCGGTGATCGCAGCGGTGAGGGTGGTCTTGCCGTGGTCGACGTGGCCGATGGTGCCGACGTTGACGTGGGGCTTCGTACGATTGAAGTTCTCTTTGGCCATGACTTTGATTCTCCGGCTCTCGCCGCTCCAGACTTCTGCCCGCCCGTCGCTACGAGGAGCGGGCGGAAGTAAAGAAATTCGGCGCACCCTTCATGGGAGTCGCCAACTAGGTAGACCTGTCTGACAACGCCATCCGCGGAGTTGCCAAAGCCACCGAAGGGGATTGAACCCTCGACCTCACCCTTACCAAGGGTGTGCTCTACCACTGAGCTACGGTGGCGTCGAACGAAGTTGTCCCACCCTGCATGCATCGCTGATCGAACGATCAACGCGCAGCAGTCCGGCCCTGACCCAACGCGCACACACAGCCGGAGCGGGTGCCGTTCATCGACCTTGCGAAGCCTCGACTTGTGCGCTGTGAGGCGAGCCTGACAGCGCGCTGGCTGTTGCGGCGGGACGACGCGAACCGTCCGACGCAGAGCCAGTCGAGGGCGACAACACGCCCGATGAAAAACCGTGCCAGTGGCACGGTGGGACGGAAAGTGTAGCAGAACCCCAGGCGGAGACGCAAGGTCTCGGGCGATTTGCGGTTTGAGCGGTCTCTCGCGCGCGCGTCCGAAGGCTCGACTGGACAGAGGGTTATCGACCGCAGGGGCTGTCGAAGACCGACATCACCCGTTCCACAGACTGAAGCCTGCTGGCACCCGTCTCAGTCCAACCACCAGCCGAAGCGGCCGCAGCCGCGACCGCTCAAACTCACGGCGCCGCGAAGAACGACTTCCGATCGAGACCCAGCACCCGCACCCCGAGCTCCTGGTCGAGCTCGCGCAGATTGCCCCACTGGCCGACCGTGTCGACATGGCCGTCGAGGAACAGCATGATGCAGCTCTTGCCCGTGTAGCGCCACTCCACTCCGACCAGATCGAGGTTGGGGTTGTTCGGATCGAGGTTCGGGTCGTTGACGCCGAGCAGCTCGCCCAGATTGCTGTCGGTGCAGTACATCGACGCCTCGGGACGCTTGATCTGGCCGAGCGTCCAGAAGAAGCCCGAGTAGGGGTGGCTGCCGGTTGGCGGGCGGGCGTCAAAGAATGGATTGCCGCCGAAGTAGCCCGGGTCGCCGATCTCCTCGACGGTCGCGCCCGAGCCGTATGGCGTGGCGCCAGTGCCGCCGGCGGGTGCCTTCAGCGATTCAGCCGAGCGGAAGGGGTCGGATCCCGCCCATCCACTCGCGTAGAGCGCGGCATCCGGCGAGTCAAAGCGGTAGTCCCAGCTGCTCGCGGTGCTCGAGAGATTCAGGGTCGGACCAAGCTTGCCGGCCGTCCAGAGGATGTCGGTCCACGATCCGACGCCCAGGGCGCCGATCGGCGGCGCGACGCCCGGAGGCGACGCGGAGCGGACCTTGCCAGGTGCTGCGCTTGCCGAGTAATCGAACGCGGTTGGCGCGATGGTGTCGCGGTTTTCCTGGATGTACAGCGTCAGCAGTTGTCCGACCTGGCGGAGGTTCGACTGGCTGGTGCCCCAGAGCGCGCTGCGGCGGGCTGCGCCAATGGCAGGAAGGAGAATGGCCAGCAGCACCACGATGACGCCGATCACGGCGAGCATCTCGACGATGGTGAAGCCACGGGGGTTGGTGCGCTGGTGCATGCTCGGATTCAGTTCGGTCTGGGTTGAAGGGCGGTTCCCACAAAGGACTCCGCCGCGCCAATCGTACCTACGCCGCCCACTCAAGACAGCCCCCGCCCAGTTGGGCGGGGGTGTTTGGACAAATGGATCACTCGAAACTCGGGTCTGGCAAGACGCGGGGATCAGGCTTCCGGGAAGGCCCCGGGAGGGTTCCGATCCCTCGCCTGCTCAGCCCATCGCCCTGCTCAGCCCATCGCCCTGCTCAGCCCATCGCCATCGTCATGAGGAACTCTGCGTTCGACTTGGTCTTCGAGACGCGGGTACGCAGGAGCTCCATCGCATCGACGACATTCATGTCGCTGACGACCTTGCGCAGGCGGACGATGAGCTCGTGCTCCTTCGGGTCAAGCAGCAGTTCCTCGCGGCGGGTGCCCGACGCGCCGATGTTGATCGCGGGGTAGACGCGCTTCTCGACGAGCTTGCGGTCGAGGTGCAGCTCGGCGTTGCCGGTGCCCTTGAACTCCTCGAAGATCACTTCGTCGGCGCGCGAGCCCGTGTCGACGAGCGCGGTGCCGAGGATGGTGAGCGAGCCGCCGTTCTCGATGTTGCGCGCGGAGCCGAAGAACTTCTTCGGCTTGATGAGCGCAGCGTTGTCGACGCCGCCCGAGCCGATCTTGCCCGAGTTCGGCATGGCGTTGTTGTAGCCGCGCGCAAGGCGCGTGATCGAGTCGAGCAGGA
>JBEAUK010000028.1:0-33218 GCA_041161465.1 Planctomycetota bacterium
CCCCCACCTTGTGGCTCGGCTTGCCGCCAACCTCCTTCTTCTTCGACTTCCCGCCCTTCGCCCGCTTGTCAGCCCGCTCGCCGCCGCCAGCACCTGACGAGGACTCACCGCCAGACCAATCCAGACACGCGATCATCGCGCACCTCTCTTCCCGCAATCACTTGTGTGAACCAGCGTCGCCCTGCGCGTCCGACACGCGTCGGATCGAGCGACGGCGCGAGACTACAGCGCGTCCGGGCGCACCCCTGAACTTCTGCATGTTTTACAGGAACAATTTTCAGCGTCGCTTCGCGAAGTGATTGGCGCTCCACCATCGCGCGCCATCGGGAAGCTCCACGACATCGCCCGGGAGCAGCGTGCGCCACTGGTCCGCACTCGCCTCCCCGCCTTCGAACCAGAACTCGCGTATCACACGCTCCGCGCGGAATCGGCCGCCGCCAATCGACACAAGCGCAGGCGGAGGCAACGCAACCGCCGCATCGTCGCCGAGGAACCAAGTCGCACGCGCGCGCGCAGGCTCTCCCTCGAGCGACGCGACGAGGAGATCGCGCGTCGGATCGGCGTCGTCGAGAATCGAGGCGGGCACCCGTGCGCGCAGCGTCGCGGCCGCAAGTCCCGCCTCGGCAAACGGCACGAGCTCGACCTCGGCCACCGCACGGACCTCGCCCGAGACATCAAGCCGCTCGAGGAGCACGGTCCTCGTCGTCTGTGCGAACGCACGCGGATCGCCGAATGCGCGGTCGTCGGCGAAGACAACCTCGAGCGCGCCGCCCTTCCACTGTGCGAAGCCGCCGGTCGGCTCGATCGACAGCATCGTCGGCCGACATGCCCAACGCACCGCATGCCACGCGGGCTTTGCGCGGCCCGCGACATCGACAAGCGACCACGAATGACCAGCCCACACATCGTTCCACTGCCAGATCAGCGCGCCCATCGAGCGCGGCGCACCCGCGCGCAGCCAGCGCATCGCGACCTCCATCGCGCGCGCCTGCAGGTGCTGCGCCTGCGCGACATACTCGTGCGCGTCGCCGGCAGGCGCGAAGCGCTCCTCGAGATACGGCTTGTACTGCGCTTCGTCGCCGCCCCATGCCTTCTGGCGGAGCCGCAGCGCCTCGACGAGATCCATCGCCGTCATCGAGTCCGCGTCGCGCACCGCGTCAAGGCAATCCTCGACGACCGTCGACCAGCACGGCGGCGACTGATGTCCGAACTCGCTCGAGAACCGCGGCAGCACATTTCGGTAGCCTTCGATCTTCGCCTCCTGGTCCCAGGTGTGGCGATCGCCGTGGTCGGGATCGTTCGGATGAACCTCCATCGACCCCGAGTACGGGCTCTCGGTCCAGTACGGCGTGCCGGGGTCGTGCGCCGCGACCGCGGCGGGCAGCGTCTCGGTCCAGTAGCGCAGGCCCCATGATTGCCCGGGCTTGAGCCGATCCTTCCAACCCCAGCTCCACCACGCGAGGATGTCCTCGTTGCCGCCGCACCAGAGCGCGAGCGACGGATGCCGTGAAAGCCGAGCGACCTGATGCGCCGCTTCGCGCGCGACGAGCGTCGCGAACGGCTCGTCCTCGGGGTAGGTCGCGCAGGCGAACATGAAGTCCTGCCACACGAGGATGCCGAGCTCGTCGCACGCCTCGTAGAACGCATCGGGCAGGTAGTTGCCGCCGCCCCACACGCGCACCATGTTGAAGCCCGTGTCGCGGTAGCGGCGCATCTCGCCGATCCAGTCGTGCTCGTGGCGCGCGCCGAGCAGCGGAGGAATCAGGTTTGCGCCGCGCGCGAAGACCGGCGCACCGTTCAACTTGAGCGCGAAGCGCCGGCCGATCGCATCTGAACCCGTCTCGAGCTCGATGCGGCGAGGCGCGAATCGCGCGGTCGCGATCGGCTTGAACGCGCCCTTCTCGTCGCGCACGCCGGCCATCGCGTTCCACCACACGCCCGCGTTGAGCGGACCCTCGCCCGCGCGATCCCAGGTCGTCCAGAGGCGCACCGGCCGGATCGTGGCCTCGCCGCGCGCGTCGCACTCGACGCGCTGCGTGCCCTCGCGCTCACGCACGATGCACACCAGCTGCGTCGCGTCGAAGTCGCCCTGCGGCGTCACCCGCACCGTCACGGTTCCGTCGTCGTTCCACCGCTGCGCGACCGAGACTCCCGTGATGCGCTTCAGATCCCAGCAGTCGAAGCGGGCGCCATAGAAGCCAACGCCCGCGACACGCGGCCCCCAGTCCCATCCGAAGCCGCACGCGGCGCTGCGCGCGAACGAGAACGGAAGCCAGTCGCCGTTCACCGAGCGCTCACCGAGCTGCGCCTGCCATCGCAGGAGTTCGGACACCGGCGCCTTGAAGCGCAGCTCGATCGTCGCGCGACGGCCGCGCAACGAATCCGGCACGCGCGCCTCGAACGGGATGTGCTCGCTTTCGTGCGTGCCGAGCGAGACGCCGCCAAGCACGACCTCGCACGGGCCGTCGATCACGTCGATGAACAGCGCGCAGTGACGCCCATCGTCCTTCGGCGGCACCTCGATCTCACGCGCGAAGCACCACTCGGTGCGGCCCACCCACTCGCTGTCGAGCTCTGCGCGTTCGCCCTTCCACGGACGCTGGATCCCCGCGTGCGCAAGCACGGCGTGGATCGACGCCTGCATGAAAGGCCCTGCCTCGAGCCAGCGCGCACCCACGAGCGGCGAGCCCTCGCCGCCCGTCGCGCGCACCGTCCAGCCGTCCTGCGGCAGCGGAAGTCGCCGCAGGTCAGGCATCGCTGCCCTTCTCCACGGTTCCGTCGTCGCGCACATCGGCGCGGTACTTCTCGAGGTGCGCGTACATGCGCCTCAGGTCGCGGAAGCCGCCGACCGTGAACCACACCACGATCACGCAGCCAGTGGCGAACACGAGCCATGTCCAGTACCTCCAGAAGACGAGCCACGCCTCTTCGGAAATCCCGAAGAAGACGGCGTACAGCGTGCCGAACACGAAGAGCAGCGTGAACGCGAGCGGCCACGCGACGGTGATCGCGGTGATCCAGGTATCGGCGCGCGAATACTCCTTGGTGAAGCCGATCTTCTGCATCCACACCGGCAGCGTGCTGCTGTACTCCTCGCGGAAGTCGCGCTCGCTCTCGGGCAACGCCTCGCGGTACTTCCCGCGGTAGAGCATGCGGTCGAGGTCGAACGGCTCCCTCTTCTCGGCGAGGGACACCGTCACATAGGTGCCGATCGAGCTCGCCATCGCCGCGAAGGTAAGCACCTGCCCGGAGATCCACTTGTTCTCATGAATCCAGCGGATCCACGCCGGAACCGATGTGGCGCCGAACAGACTCTCGAACACCCAGTAGCTGTCCTTCGCGAGGATGCCGAACGCGCTCACCACGATGCCGACGGTCATCGCGCTCCACGCGCCACGCGTGGTGCCGCGCGACCAGTAGAGCCCGCCGATGATCACGCTTCCCGCGCCCGCGACGAACACGCTGGCGGTGAGCGCGCTCCACATCGCGATGTACTGGTTCGGCTTGTAGGTGAGCCCGAAGACGAACGCGAACGCGGCGATCGCGAGGACGGACAGCTTCACGAGCCAGAGGTGGACGCTTGTCGACAGCGGCGCCTCGGTGAAGATCTGGCGGATCGGCAGCACCACATCCTGCACGAAGATCGTCGCCCACGAGTGGAGATAGGTGTCGTCGGTCGAGAGATACGCGCCGTACATGGCTGCGACGAACATGCCGAGGATTCCCGCCGGCAGGATGAGCCCGAGCGCGAGCGGCACGCGGCCCTCGGCCTGGTATGCCTCGTTCGGCAGCGCTGCGATCGAGTCGAGCACGGGCTTCGCCTGCGCAGCGTAGTCCGGGTGCGTGAGGAACACCTTCACGCAGATTGGGATCACAAGCGCGACGAGCATGAGGACGCGCCAGCGCCAGCCCGACAGCACGCCCGCCATCTTCGCCTCATGCGGCGTGATCGCCGCGGCGTTGTAGCCCTGGTCGCCCTGCCATGCGCGCGCGGTGTAGAACAGGATGAACGCGCTGATGAGCCAGTAGAACGCGTTGAACTGCGACTCCGAGCCGATCCCGAGCGGATCGATCATCGACCTGCCTGCGGGCGCTGCGAGCATGGTCTCGCCGATCTGGTCCCATCCGAAGGTGGTCAGCAGGTAGAGGATGATGACGAGGAAGGTGATGTTGCAGAAGATGCCCTGAAGGAAGTCGGTCACCATGACCGCGATCTGCCCGCCGAGGAACACGAAGAAGATCGCGGTCGACAGGAGAAGCGCCATCAGGAACGGGAAGGTGCCGATCGTCAGGCCGAGGAGCGTGAATTCCTCGGGCAGGCCGCAGATCCAGATGAAGAACCGCGCGCTCACCGCGGGGAAGATCGCGTAGTTGAGCACGCCCGCGATGAACGCGATCAGGCCGCAGAACACGCGGAACGACCGCGAGTAGCGGATCTCGAGGAACTGCGCGAGCGTCAGCGCACGCGTCTCGCGGAACCGGTATGCGACCCAGCCTGTCAGCGCGATCACGATCATCAGCGGGTTCTCGACGAGTCCCCACCAGATCGATGTGTAGCCCGTGTCGTAGTACTGCTGGAAGTACCACACGAGCGTGATGATGCCGACCTGCGCCATGTTGTAGGCCACGCAGACCAGGTAACGGCCCGCGCAGCGGTTGGCGGCGAGGAAGCCGGAGACCGAATTCGAGTACTTGCGCGTGCGCAACGCGAAGCCCACGAGCGTCACGAAGAACGCCGCGGGAATCAGCCAGTCGATCAGCGTCATGCGCATGGAGCGCAGGATAACGGTTCACTCGACCCGTAGCGTGACGATCTCGAAGGGCCGCATGCGGAGAAGCGTGGCGGCGCCCGGCGAGTGGTTGAGCTCGGGACGCGGCGCTTCTCCCGCAAGCGGACGCTCGAGGAGGTCGACCGGCGTCACCTTGCGAGCATCGACATTCCAGAAGACCTGGACATCGCCGCGCGCGCCGCGCGTCTCGACGAGGCGCAGGATGCGGCCGCGGCCGTCTTCCGCCGGCTTCCACGCGGCGACCTCGACGCGCATCGGCGCCGCCGACAGCAATTCGAACGGCGCCCATGCGCCGCGCAACGCGCCCTTCTTGCCGGTCTTGAGCGCAAGCGCGCGCATCGGCTCGCGCAGGCAGTCGGCCGCATGGTCGACGCCCGCCGCGCGCCAGTCGCCCGCGTGCGGCATGAGCGCATAGGTGAACGCATGCGCGCCGCGATCGCAGTTCGGGTCGGGGAAGAGCGGGCTCTTGAGGAGCGAAAGGCCGAGCGTCGCGCCCTCCGCCGTCGAGATCGCGCTGCGGCCGTAGCGGCCGTCGTCGAGCACCGCGACGCCGAAGCCCGGCTCCGACGCGTCCATCCACGCGTGCCCCGGCAGCTCGAAGCGCGCTTCCTCCCAGCTCGTGTTGCGGTGGATCGGCCGCTCGATCGCGCCGAACTGCGTGCCGAACCACGCGTGTCGCGCGCGGACATCGAGCGGAAACAGCGCGCGCAGCAGCCGCTGCGTCTCGTGCCACTCGACCTCGGTGAAGACCTCGACGCGGCCGCTCGCGGCATCGAGCCGATAGGTCTGCCAGAAACGGCTCTTCGCGCCGATCGCGCGCTCGACGCGCACTTCGCCGCGCAGCGGATGCGACTCGACGACCGCGATCTCGCAGTCGCCGTCGATGAGCTCGCACTTGTCGAAGTAGTCGCGGTCGGTGTCCCACGCTTCCCAGCGGCGCGGGCGGTCCTCGTAGAGCGCAAGCTGGTTCAGTGGCAGCGCGCGGCCCGCGGCGTCGCGCATGTTCGCCACGCGCCGCGTGCCGAGATGCTCGAGCTCCGCGATGCGGCCCGCGAGATCGATCGCCACGCGCACGATGCCGTTCGACATCGTGACGCCGCGCCTCGAGGCCTTCACCTCGACCGCATGCGGCAACGGCCCGATCTCCGCGGCATCGATCACCTTCACGCCGAGCGCGGGCACATCGCGCGCCTCGATGAGCGCCTCGCCCACCTTCACGACGCCGCAGCGCGCGGTCGACGCCGTGTTGCGCACGAGCACGGGCCGCTTCATGCCGCGGGTGTCGGCGAGGCGCGCGAATCCATCCTCGAGCGCGTCGCGTTCGGCGTGCGCGACCTCGCTGATCGCCGCGTGATCCTCGCGCGCGTCCTTGTAGACCGCCTCGATCGACGAGCCCGGCAGGATGTCGTGGAACTGGTTCAACAGCAGCGTCTTCCACGCACGGTCGGTGCGCGCGCGGAACGCGGCGAGGTCCTTCGCCTTCATCGCGGGCAGCGAGCACGCGAGCGCCTCGACATCGCGGAGCGCGCTTTCGGCCAGGCGGTTCTGCCGCTTGAGCCACGCCTGGCTCGTGTAGGTGCCGCGGTGAAGCTCGAGGTAGAGCTCGCCGTCCCACGCAGCGAGCGGGCGCCCCGCCGTGCGCAGCGCGTCGCGGCCAGCGTGCAGCCGCCCGCAGAAGACATCGACGCGGTGCTGCTCGAAGCGCGGCAGACCCGCGCAATCGGCCGCCATCTCGGCGCGCGCGATCTGCCAGTCGGTCGGGCCGCCGCCGCCATCGCCGAAGCCAAACGGCTGCAGCCACACGGGGATCGCGCTCGAGAAGAAGCTCTGCCCGTCCTGCACGACGAGGTTCTTCTCGCCGTACAGCATGTCGGCCGGCTCGATCGAGGAGTTGTAGTTGTGGCCGGGCGTCAGGTGCGTGAGGATCTCGGTGCCGTCGAGCCCGCGCCAGTCGAAGGTGACGTGCGGGAACCGGTTCGTCTCGCACCAGCTCATCTTGTTGGTGATGAAGGTGTCGAGGCCCGCGAGCCGCGCGATCTGCGGCAGGCACGGCGGGAAGCCGAAGGTGTCGGGCAGGTAGAGGAAGCGCTGCTTGCCGCGCGCGCCGAACTCCTTCGTCCAGAACCCCGTGCCGTGGATGATCTGCCGCACGAAGCTCTCGCCCGACGGACAGGTGCAGTCGGGCTCGATCCACATCGCGCCGCCCGGCTCCCAGCGGCCTTCGGCGACGCGCTTCTTGATCTGCGCGTAGAGCTCGGGCGCGTCCTCCTTCACATACTCGTACTGCTGCGCCTGCGAGCAGAGGAAGTGGAAGTTCGCAAAGCGCTCCTGGAGCCGCAGCACATTCGCGAAGCTGCGCAGGCACTTGCGGCGCGTCTCGCGCAGGGGCCAGAGCCACGCGGTGTCGATGTGCGCGTGACCGACCGCCACGCACGCGGTCGCAGGCTCGTGGACGCCGCCCTTCAGGAGTTCATCGAGCGCGGAGGCCGTGTCCTCCATGCCGGGCACGGGGTCCTGCGCGTCGATCGACGCGTGGATGTCGCGCAGCGCGTTCGCGATCTCGGTCGCGCGCGGGCTGTCTGCCGGCAGCGCGAGCATCAGCTTGCGCAGGAACTCCCACGCCTGCGCGTAGCGCCACGCGGCTTCGTCGACGACGACGAGCTCCGCGCTCTCGAGGCGGCCCGGGTTCGGCTCGCCCCAGCGCGTCTGAAGTTCCGGGTGATCCCACCAGAAGGTCGAGATGCCAAGCGGCAGATTGCACGCGGCCTCGATGTGAAGGTCGAGCTTCTCGCCACCCTTCGCGCGCGGCAGGATGAACGCGAGATCGCGGTACGGATCGAACCCTTGGAAGGGCACGCCGTCCTTCCAGAGCGTCGCCTCGGTGCCCGAGCTGAACCGCAGCGCGACCGTGTGCCCGCGCATCTCGGCAGGCACGCGGCCCGCAAGGCGGAACCACGCCGTCGACCAGACTGGCCCCCAGCGCAGGCCCATCTTCACGGGCCGATAGGACGCGCGCTTGGCGTCCGCGAGGGTCGGATGCCCGCCCTCGAGACCCGAACCGGGCGCCTGCCACATCGAGACCGACAAAGGCGCGCGGAGCGGGAAAACCTGCGGCAGGAGAACCTCAGCGTGGAAGTTCTCGTACCGGATCGCAGCGTATTGGAGGTTTGGGAGCACGGCGGCATCCTAACGCGAGGCACCCTCCAAAACCGCCCGCCGCCGTTTCGTAACAATGCCGACATGTCGGCCTTCCGGATCATGACCCTCCGTTCCTCCACCGCCATCCTCTCGCGCCGCACCGCGCTGGTCGCGCTCCTCCTCGGCGCGCTGCTGCTCGTGGTGCCCGAGGCGACCGCAGCCCAGTCCGCAGCCGCCGCGGTTCCCGTGGCGCGAGAGAGCGATGCCGCCGTGATCTCGGCCGGCGTCGCGAAGACCACTGGCCTCGCGATCTCGCCCCTCCTCGTCCTCGTCGCGCTTGGGTGGTACGACTTCATCCGCGCGGGCGGCTTCGACGCCGCGCCTGGCGCGCTCCCGCTTCATGCGAATCCTTGGCTCCTCATCCCGTTCTCGGTGGTGCTCGCCTGCGTGATCGGCAAGAAGTTCGCCTCTCCAGCGGTTCCGCTGCCGATCCGAAAGGCGCTCGATGCCGCCGAGTACCTCGAGGCGAAGTTCTCCGCGCTCGTCGCGGCCGGAATCCTTCTGCCGACGATCGTCGCCACGATGTCGGCCGCAGCCGGAGGCGACTCCCCTGCCGCGGTGCAGACGGCCTCGCTCGCACCGGGATGGCTCACCTACACGCTGATCTTCGTGCTGATGCTCATCGTCTTTGCATCGGTGTGGATCAGCTTCCATGTGATCGACGCGCTCATCGTGCTCAGCCCGTTCGCGATCGTCGATGCCGCGCTCGTCGCGCTCCGAGGCTCGATCCTCGGCGTGCTCGCGCTGAGCTTCCTGATCAGCCCGTTCCTCGCCGCGATCCTCGCGGTCCCGCTCATCATCGCGTCGCTGCTGTTCGCAGGCTGGTGCGTGCGCCTCGACCTGTTCGCGCTCGCAACGGCCACCGACATCCTCTTCCGTCGCCGCGGCGAGGCGTATCGCCCTGCGCGCGCCTTCCTCGCTGCGCGCGGTCACGGCGCACCGATCCGCACCATGGGTCACGCGATCCCCAGCGCGCGCGGCGTGCGATTCTCGTACCGGCCGTTCTTCTGCCTGCCGCAGCGCACGCTCGAGATCGAGGCGACGCGCCCTGTGCTCGTTCGCGGCACGATCTGGAGCACGCTGCGCGATGATGCGCGCAACCGCGCGCTCGTCTCGTTCCCGCCGCGCTACAACGGCGTGGCGAGCGCGGTCGCGACGAGCTTCGGCGCGGTGGAGCGCGATGGCCTCCTGCGCCGAGGCTGGCGCGAGATGCGTGCCTTCTTCGCCTCGATCTTCGGCCGGCCGGCTGCACCGGCCGCTGTGCCTGCGACCAACGGCTAAAGTGCGCGCGTGGATGAGTTCCTTGCCGTCGCCGCCGATGTCGCGGTTCCCGCGCTCTTCGCCGGCGTCGTCGCGATCCTCGCGACCGTCGCCGTCGAGCGCTTCGGCGGCGTGACGGGCGGGCTTCTCTCGAGCATTCCCACCACGATCGTGCCCTTCGCCGTCGGCAGCTTCGCGCGCAACGCCGATCTCGACGAGTTTCGCCGCACGATGGCGTTCGTGCCGGTCGGCATCCTCCTCAACGCGCTCTACCTGTTGCTCTGGCGCATCGTGCCAGCCCGCATCGGCCGCCGCACGCGGTCGCATCTGCTGCTGTGGACGATGCTCGCGACCCTCGGCGCGTGGCTCGTTGTCGCGAGCGTGGTCGTCGTCGCGCACGATGTGACGCGTCCGACCGTCTCGCAGTCGCTTGCGATCGGCATCGCGGCGTTCGTCACCGGCATCCTGCTCGGGATCGCCGCAAACCGGACGCCGCATCCTGCGCCAAAGGGCGCGCACCGCGTCGGGATCGGCGTGCTTGTGGCACGCGGCATCGCTGCCGCGCTGGTGATCGGCTTCGCCCTCGTGCTTGCGCGCGCGAAGCTCCCCGTCGCAAGCGGCATCGCCTCGGTCTTTCCGGTCATCTTCACGACCATCATGGTCGCGACCTGGCTCGCGCAGGGCGCACATGTACCGACGGGCTCTGTCGGGCCGATGGCGCTCGGAACGCTCAGCGTGAGCGCGTTCGCGCTGCTCGCCACGGTGCTCTTTCCGTTGATGCCGCTCGCGCTCGCCGCAGTGCTTGCGTGGATCATCGCGATCGCGTGCGTGAGCGTTCCGGCGTTCCTCTACCTGCGTGCGCGCCGCGCCGCGCTTCACTCGGCGCGCGAGACCACGGCGCCGACGGCCGCACGAGAAGGCTGACGCGCCTCGCCGAGCACGCGACCAGCGAGCGCGACGCCCGCGAGATACGCATCCTCGACCCGCGTGCCGCGCATCCAGTCGCCTGCGCAGCCAAGGCCGAGCTCGCGGTCAAACGCAGCACCCTCGCCACCTTCGTGCGACGCGAGCGCATAGCGCCAGCGGTGCGCGACCGCGTGGGCCGGCGGCGGCACGAAGACGCCGAGCGCCGCGCCAAGCGCGGAGAATGCATCGCAGAGAACCGGCACCATCTCGGCGGCTTCGCGCTCAAGACGCTCCGCGGACCACTCGCTGCGCGCGAGGATCGTCCAGCGGTCGACGCCATCGCGTGCACGACCAGGCTTCGAGGAGACGCGGGAAACCCATGCGAGCGCCTCGCCGGCCCCCTGCACTCCCGCGAGCACTTCCGCGTGGTCGAACGAGAGATCGACGCGCGTCGGTGACGCCCACATGAGCGCCCAGGTCGGGCGCATCGAGATGCGCGAGGCGCCGAGCGCCAGCGACGGCGCGATCGATGCGAAGAGCGTCGCCGTCTGCTGCGCAGGCGCCGTGGATACGACGAGATCGAACTCGCCGAGCTCGACCGACGCTGCATCCGCTGCGCTTCCGCCGAGCATCCAGCCTCGTTCACCGCGCTCGATGCGCGAGACGGCCGCGCCCGTGCGCAGCTCGATCCCGGGGAACGACAGCACCCAGTCGCAGAGTGCGCTCATCTTCGGAACCGCGACATACCGCGGCGGCGCCTCGATGGGCGCGGCACCGAACGGACCGACGCTGGCGAACCGCCCGCGCCACTCGGCGACCACGCCATCGGCCTGCCAGCTGGCGACGCGCGTCGCGAGCCGCGCGTCGCGCACCGTGAAGTACTGCGCGCCGTGATCGAACTCGCCGGCCTCGCTCCGGCGCGTGCTCATGCGGCCGCCCGGTCCACGCGCCTTCTCGAAGACGGTGACCTCGACTCCGTGCTCGGCGAGCGCGCGAGCGCACGAGGCGCCCGCGAGACCGGCCCCGATCACCGCAACGCGCCATGGACGCGTGCGCCGCGTCACGATGCGCTCATAGGCGTCGAGATCGAGCCGCTCCGCATGACCTTCGGTGGTCCGAGGGCGCACCGAACCAAGCACAGGCAGCTCGGGCGTGAATGGCCGATCGAAGAGACCGAGGCACCAGAGGATGCCGCCGTAGCTTGCGGGATCCGCGCCATCGAGCGCAAAGCGGTTGTTCAGGTCGATCAGCGCGGCGATCGCCGCATCGGCCGACGGCGTCCATCCGATCACCGCCTTGCCCCAGGTCATGCGCACGTTGTTGTGAAGCTCGCCATGCATCACGAGCGAGCGCTGCGCGAGATCCCACAGTCGGTCGCCCGTGCGGCCCGATGCGAGGCGCTCCCATGAAAGCGGCGCGCGCTCGTCCTTCGAATGCGCCACGAGGGTTCGCCGCGCCCACGCAGGAAGCGCTTCGAACGACGAATGATCGGGGATGTGCCGGCACCACTGATAGGCGAGTTCGCGCCAGACGAGCAGTTCCTCGAGGTACTTCTCCGCACCCGCCGCGTGCGCCTCGCGCGCGATGCGCATCGGCGACACCATGCCGTAGTGGAGATACGCGGACATGCGCGAGACGCCGGGAATCGCGGCGTCGTTGCGATCACGCGCGTAGTCGGCGAGTCGCGTGGCGCGGAACTCGTTCCAGCGCGCGATCCCCGCGGCCGAACCTCCGGGCGTATCGACGACCGGCGCAACCGCGTGATCGATCTCGAGCGCCGCGACGGTGCGCGCGATGTCGAGCGTGCGCCACTCGATCTCAGGCAGGCCGTGCTCGACCATCGGCCAGGGCTGTTCGCGGAGCCGAGGGGCCGGCCACGGCAGCGATACGCGCGCCGCGCGCTCGCGCTCGGTCGCCTCGCGGAACGCATAGGCGCGATCGAACACGCCGTCGACCCTGTTCATGGGCACCACGCAGGCCGTGTCGACGGCGATCAGCGCCCGCTTCGTCCGCCGCGCGATCGACGCGGTCCAGTCCGCATACGGCGCCGCGGGAAAATCCTCGGTGACGATGGCGTACGCCCGCGAGGCGATGCGATCGATTCCCGCATCGGGGCGCGACGACACATCGAGGTTGACGGCGTAGGGAATGCCCATCGCCGCAAGCTGTCCTGCGAAGTCGCGCAGTCCCTCGAGCACGAAGGTTGCGTGACGGTCGGAGAGATACGGATGCGCGCCAGCGAGTCCGCTGTAGACGACGAGCGGGAGTCCCCGCGACTCAGCGAGCGCGCACGCGAGCTCGAGCGCAGGGTTCTCCTCGGTGCGCAGCGCGTGATGCGCCCAGTACACGACGAAGGCGGCGCCCGCCGGAGGCTCGCCGGCCGCCACGAGCGACGCGCGCTCCGCGAGGTGACGCGGCAGCGTCGCGAGCAGCGCGCCAAGCGAGGATGTCTGGCTGATTGGATCCAAGACGACCGTTTCAGAAGAGGAAAGCCGGGGACTTGACCCGGCCGCGCACTCGGAGCAACGCGATTCGTCTGAACATCATGCGCGAAATCCCATGCTTTCGGACGACGAACCCTTTCACTCGGCCGAGATCAGGTGTAGGCTTTTCAGAACGGTGTTGCGAACGCACACCGCGCCGGAGTCGCTTGTTGCGCCGAATCCGACCAATGTCGATCGCCCGCCCGCTCCATCCACTGTTTCACCGCGTGCTTGTGGCCATGCTGCTGGCATGCTCCTTCGCATGCTGCTGCCAGCAGCGCACGCTGGCAGCCCTCGTCTCGGGCGACGATCCGGCACCTGTCGCCGCCGGTTGCTGCGATGGCTGTTGCGCTCGCGAAACCGACGCGGACGGAGCGACAGATGATCGGACCAGCCAGTCGCCCTCCGAGCGCGAGCGGCACCCGGTCGGCCGATGCGAGAACGCCTGCTGCACCAAGGCGGACTTCAAGGCGCCGCAGTTCACGGTGGGTTCCGACGAGATCGGCGCGCCGCTCGACTCGATCCTGATCGCGCGCGAGGCGCCGGCCGATGTCCACGCGACGCGCGCGACTCGCCTCGACGACGATGTCGGCGAGCCGCCGCCCTGGATTCTCCTGCTCGTCTCTGCTCGGCTGCGGATCTAACGCCCCGCGAGTGACTCCACTCGTCGTCGGTCGTGCCACATCCGCCTGAAGCCTGAGCGAACCATGCCACAGCCCACAATCCGCGCCGCGAATCCCGCGAGATTCATCGCACGCGTCGTCGTTCCCGTCGTCATCCTGGCCGGCACAGCGGCCATCATCGGCATCACATCGGTCCGCGCCTTCGAGCGTGCACCGCAGGTCGGCGTCACTCCTGTCGCGGTCGTCGCCTCGCAGACGGCGGCGATCCCCGCCGAGTCGGGCATCCAGGCCGCTGGCTGGATCGAGCCGGCGCCGTTCGCGATCGAGATCCGGGCGCTCCGCGAAGGCGTCGTCGATGAGGTCCGCGCGCTCGAAGGCGCGACCGTCGCGGCCGGCGAGGTGCTCGCGACGCTCGAACGCGCCGGGCAGGAGATCGCCATCACGCGCGCAGCCGCCGAGCTTCGCGTGGCCGAGGCCGATGTCGAGGCGCGCGGCGCAGTCGCGAGGGCCGCGGAGGCGCTGTTCGAGCGCGCCACCGAGCCCGAGCGCCGCCTGCAGATTGCCGAAGCGGCGCTCGCGGAGGCGACCGCGATGGCCGCGAGACTTGAGGCCGAGATCGATGAGGCGCGGCTCGCCGGGCTCGAGGCGCGCGACGAGTTCGCGCGCAAGTCGTCGCTCGCCGATTCAGGCGCGTTCAGCGCGGGTGAGGCTCGGCGGCTTGGGCTTCGCGCCGACGCGCTCGACGCCAAGCTCCGGGCGCTTGAACTCGATCGGCCTGCACGCGTTGCGCGACGGGCCGCGGCCGAGGCGGAACGCAACGCCGCACGCACCGCACGAGAGTCGCTCATCGCCGAACGCGCCGCGCGCGACGAGGCCCGCGCGGAGTTCGCCCACGCCGAGGCGACGAAGGACCTGCAAGCCGCCGTGCTGTCGCAAGCCAGGCTCGAGCTCGCGCGCAGCGAGATCCGTGCTCCGCGGGCCGGCGTGATCCTGACGCGCAATGCGGTCCCCGGCTCTCGCACGGGCGGCGAGGAACCCCCGCTCTTCACGATCTACGACCCCTCCGAACTGCAGGTCCGCTGCGATGTCCCGATCAAGGACGCGGCGCGCCTCGCCGTCGGGCTCGCCGCGGAGATCCGCAGCGACGCGCTTCCGGACACAGTGTTCACGGGGACCGTGGTCCGCATCGTGCCACAAGGCGACATCCAGAAGAACACCGTGCAGTGCAAGGTGCGCATCGAGAAGCCGGACCCTGCGCTTCGCCCGGACATGCTCGTGCGCGTGCGCATCGCGCCGTCCGCGATGGACGGGAAATCAAGCGCGGAGGCGATCGCCGTGCCGATCGACGCGCTCCGCGCGCGCGGCGACGACGGCGTGGGAGCCGAGGTGCTCGTCGCGATTCCCGAGGGCGCGCTCGCGCGGACCGAGCTGCGGCGGGTCGCACTCGGCTCTCCCCGACAAGGCGGGTGGATCGAGGTGCGCGAGGGTCTTGCCGCGGGCGACCGCGTCGTGCTCGACGCCGGAATCGCGCCAGACATGCGCATCGATCCCATCGAGCAGCTGAAGGGCGATGCGCCATGAAGCGTGAAGCTGGAAGCCACGACGGCGCACAGGCATTCATCCGTCTCGCCAGCGTGACGAAGGTGTATCGCAGGGGCGACACGGAGATCGTGCCGCTCCGCGAACTCGACCTCGAGATCGCGCGCGGCTCGTTCGTCTCGCTGATGGGGCCATCGGGCTCGGGCAAGAGCACGCTTCTCAATCTGCTCGCGGGCATCGACCGTGCGACGAGCGGCGAACTCTTGATCGACGGGCGCGACCTCGCGCGGCTCACGCGCGATGAGCTCGCCGCATGGCGCGCGCGGAGCGTCGGCATCATCTTCCAGTCGTACAACCTCGTGCCGGTGCTCACCGCGTACGAGAATGTCGAGCTCCCGCTCCTGCTCCACGATCTCTCGAGGCGCGAGCGACACGAACGCACCATGGCGGCGCTCGAGACGGTGTCGCTCGTCGATCGTTCGTCGCATTTCCCACGGCAGCTCTCGGGCGGTCAGGAGCAGCGCGTCGCCATCGCACGCGCGATCGTGGCGAATCCTCCGCTTCTTCTCGCCGACGAACCCACGGGCGATCTCGACCGCGCGAGCGCAGACATGGTGCTTGGGCTCCTCGAGCGACTCAACCGCGAGCACGGACGCACGGTGGTCATGGTGACGCACGATCCGCTGGCCTCGGCCCGCGCGGGACTGCAGCTGCATCTTGACAAGGGCACGCTCATCGATGCGGTGGAAGGCGCCGGAGGCGCGCGGAAGCCATGATCCTCCTCCGCTCCGCAGCGCTCTCGATCCGCATGCTCCTGCGCAGCCGCGTGCGCGCGACCCTCGCCATCCTCGGCGTCGCGGTCGCGGTGTTCGTGCTCTGCGCCGAACGCGCGGTGCACAGCGGAATCACCGAGGCGACCGCCGCAAACGAACGCGACACGCGGCTCATCGTCTACCGCGCCAACCGCTTCTGTCCGTTCACGAGCCGCCTTCCCGAGCGCTACGCCGACGAGATCGCATCGATGCCCGGGGTGCGCAGCGCGATTCCGACGCGGATCGTCGTCTCGAACTGCCGCGCAAGCCTCGATGTCGTCGTGTTTCGCGGCGTGCGCACCGACGACGCGGCCCGCGCGATCGCGGAGCGCGTGCGTCTCGTCGACGGATCGATGCCCGCGTTCCTCTCGCGCAGCGATGCCGCGCTCGTCGGGCAGGCGCTCGCCGCGCGGCGCGGGCTGAAGGTCGGCGATCGATTCCAGTCAGCCGGAATCACCGTCACCGTCGCGGGCATCGTCGACGCCGATGGCCCGCAGGACCGCAACGCCTGCCTCGTGCAGCTCCCGTTCCTGCAGTCGGCGGCGGGCGGCGCGCAAGGCGGCGAGGTGACGCAGGTGGAGGTCGAGGTCGCCGATCCATCGCGCGTGCGCGAGGTTGCGTCGGCGATCGACGCGCGCTTCGCGAGCGACCGCGCGCCAACCACCACGCGCGCGGAGAAGGACTTCGTCGCGCGAGCGGCGGCCGACCTCGTCGCGATCGCGAACTTCGCGGGCTGGCTCGGGCTCGCGGCGCTCGTCGCGGTCTTTGCGCTCGTGGCGAACGCCATCGTGCTCTCGCTCGAGCATCGCACCCGCGAGCTCGCGATGCTCCAGTCCATCGGGTTTCCAAGCCGGATCCTCGCATGGGGAATCGTCGTCGAGAGTGCGGCGATCGCGCTCGCAGGCGGCGCGATCGGCGCGTGCGCTGCAAGCCTCACGCTCGCGCTCGGACGCTTCAGCCTCGGTGCAGAGGGCGTCCTCGTCGAGTTTCGGCCTTCCGCCGCGACCGCCGCAGCAGCGATCGCGCTCGCGCTGCTCGTCGGCATCGCCGCGGGACTCGTGCCCGCGCTCTCCGCCGCTCGCAAGACGATCGTCGAAGGACTGAGGGACGCATGACGAGGCGTCTCCCGCGGCTCCTTCCGTTCGACCACGCGATCCGCAACCTTGCGCGGTCGCCGAAGCGACTCGCGCTCGTGATCGCCGGAAGCGCCATCGTCTCGTTCCTCATCCTCGCGGCGGTTGCATTCGCGCGCGGCATGGAGCAGGCGCTCGGCTCGACCGGCCTTGCGACGAACGCGCTGGTTCTTGGCGCAGGCAGCGAGGAAAGCGTCGAGCGCAGCGAGATTCCGCCATCCACCGCGACGACGCTGGCGGCCGAGGTCGACGGACTCGCGCTCTTCGCAGGCGAGCCCGCCGTCTCGGGCGAGATCCATGTCGCGCTGCCGATCGTCCATGCGGCGGATCCAGGCGCGGACTCGATCGACGCACCTCCCGTCCTCGTGCGCGGCTTCGACACGATGGCGTTCGCCGTGCATCCCCAGGTCCGCCTCGAGCGTGGTCGCTGGCCACTGCGCGGCGCGGATGAGATCGCGGCGGCGCCCGAGGCCCTCGCCAAGATCCCGGGCGCCGCCCTCGGAGAAACCATCCTCGTCGCAGGAGAACCCTTCGCGATCGTCGGCGTCTTCGCAGCGCCCGGAACATCGATGCACGGCGAGTTCTGGATGCGGCTCGACCGGCTCGCGCAGCTCACGCAGCGCACCACGCACTCCTGCGCGGTCGCCGCGCTCGGCGACGCGGAGTTCGACGATGTCGATGCATTCACCGCATCGCGGCTCGATCTCGAGACCGTGGCGATGCGCGAGAGCGACTACTACGCGCAGCTCTCGGAGTTCTTCGCGCCGATCCGCCTGCTCGTGCTCGCGACCGCGCTCCTGATCTCGACGGGCGGCGTGCTCGGCGGCGTCCACGCGATGTACGCTGCGTTCGCATCGCGCGTGCGTGAGGCGGGGACGCTGCAGGCGCTCGGCTTCTCGCGCCTCGCGATCGCGCTCTCGCTCGTCACGGAGTCGACCGTCGCCTGCGTCAGCGGCGCCCTCCTTGCCTGTGCCGTCGCGCTGCTCGCGCTCGACGGCGTCGCCATCCGGTTCTCGATGGGCTCGTTCGGGCTCTCCGTCGACCACGCCGCGATCCTTGCGGGGCTCGGCGCCGGCACGCTCCTCGGTCTCGTCGGGGCGGTGCCCGCCATCCTGCGCTGTCTCCTGATCCCGATCCCTTCAGCACTTCGCAGCTAACCTTGTCCAGCACGAAAGGACTCCCATGCTCTCGATCCTCGTCTCGCTGTCGCTCGCGCTCCCGCCCTCTGCGACGCCGCTCCCACTCGCCGTCGTCGCTCCGCCGACTCCCGCTCCCGCAGCGCCGACGATTCCGAGGGATGTGTTCGTGAGCGAGAAGCCGAAGGACGCGAAGCCCGTCTCCGCCGCGAAGAAGTCGGCGAAGAAGGGCGAGACCGTGGTGATCGAGGCCAAGATCGGCGGTCGCGCGGAGCCGTTCGTGAAGAACCGCGCGATCTTCATGGTCGCGGACCGCAGCCTCAAGAGCTGCGACGAGATCCCGGGCGACACCTGCCCGAAGCCGTGGGACTACTGCTGCGAGCCCGCCGAATCGAAGAAGGCGAACATGATGACGGTGCAGTTCGTCGACAAGGACGGCAAGCCGCTCAAGGTCGGCGCGCAGGGCGTCGAGGGCCTCGAGCCCTTGGCGCTTGTGGTCTTCGAAGGCACGGTCGCGGAAGTCGACGACAAGGGCAACTTCGTGGTTCATGTCACCAAGATGTTCGTCGAGAAGCCAGCGAAGAAGTGATGTGGGTACAGTGCGGCGATGCCTGCGGCGGAACCGCTCTTTCTCGGCCTCGATGTTGGCACCACCGGCACCAAGTGCGTCGTGATCGACGCACGCGGCGCGCTCGTCGCCGAGTCGACCGCCGAGCATCCGGTGTCGTATCCCAAGCCTGGCTGGGCAGAGCAAGACCCCGAGGACTGGTGGCGCTCATCGGTGGCGGCCACCCGTGCGGCGCTTGCGAAGGCTGCGGTGAAGTCACCCGACGCCGCCGCGCGCGTCGAGGGAATCGGGCTCTCGGGACAGATGCACGGCCTCGTCGCGCTCGATGCGTCGGGCTCGGTCGTGCGCCCCGCGATCCTGTGGAACGACTCGCGCAGCAGCGCGATCTGCGAAGCGCTGCACGAGCGCGAGCCGGGCCTCGCGACGCTGTTGCGCACGACGGGAAACCGCGTGTTCCCGGGATTCCAGGCGCCGAAACTCCTGTGGATGCGCGAGCACGAGCCCGCCGCGTTCGCGCGCACGGCGAAGGCGCTCCTGCCGAAGGACTGGCTGCGGTACCGCCTCTCGGGCGCGTTCATGGCCGAGCCAAGCGATGCGTCGGGCACCGCGGTGTTCGATTGCGCGAAGCGCGACTGGTCGCGCGAGATGCTCGAGATCACGCGCCTCCCGCGCGCGCTCTTTCCCGATGTGGCCGAGTCGCCGGTGCTGTCGACCACGCTCTGCGCGGCCGCCGCGCGCGAGCTCGGGCTGCGCGAAGGCATCGGCATCGCGGGCGGCGCGGGCGACCAGGCCGCCGCGGCCGTCGGCTCGGGCGTCGTGGCCGAAGGCACGGTCTCGTGCACGATCGGCACCTCGGGCGTCGTCTTCGCCGCAAGCAACGCGTGGCGCGCGACGCCGAACGGCGAGCTCCACGCGTTCTGCCACGCCGTCCCGAATCGCTGGCACCTGATGGGCGTGATGCTCTCCGCGGGTGGAAGCCTGCGCTGGTTCCGCGACACGCTCGCGCAGGACGCGGTCGCCGAGGCGAAGACGCGCGGTGTCGACGCCTACGACATCCTCGCCGAGCGCGCGCAGCGCGTTGCGATCGGATGCGACGGCCTCGTGTTCCTCCCATATCTCACCGGCGAACGCTGCCCGATTCCGGATCCTGCGATCCGCGGCGGTTTCGCCGGAGTCGATGTCTCGCACGGCCGCGACCACCTCGCGCGCGCGGCGTTCGAGGGAATCACCGCCGGCCTCGCGGGCAACATCGACCTCATGCGCGCGATCGGCGTGCGCGTGGCCGAGGTGCGGCTCTCGGGCGGCGGAGCCAAGAGCCCGTTCTGGCGCGCGATGTGCGCCGAGATGTTCGACGCGTCCGTGACGCTGCTCGCGTCCGACGCGAGTGGCGCGCTGGGCGTCGCCCTTCTCGCCTCGGTGGGCGCGGGTGTCCACGCCTCGGTCGATGCAGCGTGCGCCTCCGCGGTGCGGACGCAGGGCGCCGTCGCGCCCGACGCGACTCGCGTCGCGGCGTACACTCGCGTGAAGGCACGCACGGTCGCCGCCGCCAAGGGCGCGCTGCGCGTCGCGACCTGATGGAAACGACCATGGATCTCCTGCTCGTCATCTTCCGCTACATCGCAGCGATCGCCGGCATGGCCGCGGTCGCGTGGATCGTGTGGAAGGTCGTGAACCGCCAGGAAGCGAAGGACGCAGAGTTCCAGAAGAAGCTCGACGACGACGATGCGCGCGCCTCGAAGGGACGCTTCGGTCCGCCGCCGAAGGTGTGAGCCTCACCGCGGCCGGTCGTCACGCAAGGCGTGCGCGGAGCGGCCCCATCTTTCGCTGCAGGTCCTTGCCCGGGCAAAGCGTGGGCGACAGTTCCTGATGCGTGAAGATCTGCTTGCGCCCGATCTTGTGCTTCTTCTGGAGGTCGCGAAGGAATCGCTCGAGCGCTGCGAGCTGCGCGGGCGGGATCGACTGCTCCTCGAAGTTGCCGAGGCACACCACGCCAAGATTCCCGGAGTGGTTGTTGCGCGTATGGCGGCCTTCCCAGCGGATGTCGCGCGCTTCCCACACGCGACCCGCCGGATCGATGACATAGTGGTAGGCGATGTCGCGGTGCCCGACGCCACGCTCGCCGTTCAGCACATTCACGATTCGCGCGCGGCACTCCGCGATCGAGGTCGCGGTGAACGGCCGGTTCCCCTCGTGATGCACGGTGATGCGGCGTATCCGCCCGAGTCGATCCATCTCGGAGTCCTCGGGGAACCATGAAGTCCACCGCGAGCGCGGGATGACCGTGCCGCCATAGGTGTTTGGAATCGAGGCGTTCGACAGTTCCTTCGGCTTCGCCTCGGGACCGACGGTCTTGCCCTTGGTCGCCGAGACGGTTGGCTTGTCGGCCGCCGTGCGCGCGGGCGCAGAGCGCGAGGTCGGCGTGGTCTGCGGCACCGGCGAGACCGGGCGCGCATACCGCTGCGGCGGCAGATCATCACCGCTCGTCCAAAGTCCGTCCGGCACCTCGTCGGGTTCGCTCGACGCGATGGTGCGGGCCGGCGTGGTCGCGCAGGCGGCGAGAAAGCCAAGCCCTGCGACGACGAAGCCGCGCCGCGCGAGCGCGCGCGCCAGCGTCGAGACGGCGTCTCCTGCCGTCACCGCGCTCGAGTCGTTCTGGTCGAGTCCACCACGCTGCGCGTCCTTCGCCATTCCTTGCTCCGAAGGCTTTCGAGAGGGTTTCCGTGCCACGCGACAACCCGCGCGCGATTCGCGCGGGAGCGGGCGGAAGATCGGCAAAGTGGGCGCACGAACCCGAAAACTCAGCGGTCAGGCGAGCCGGGTTCCACGGCGCAGGTCGGCCACCCGCGGCTGCAGGTTTCGCCCCGGGCAGGCGGTCTGTGCGTCGGGCCACTCGCGGTGGGTGTAGACGGCGCCCTTCTTGACCTTGTAGGTCTTCATCAGGTCGGCGAGCGTCTTCTCGAGGGTCTTCAGCTGCGCGGCGGTCGGACGCTGCACCTCGAAGTTGCCCATCACGAGCACCCCGATGTTGCCCTCGTTGTGGTTCTTGACATGGGCGCCCTGCCAGCGGATCGAGCGCCCCTGCCACACCGTGCCCGCTCGGTCGATCACCAGGTGGTAGCCGATGTCGCCCCAGCCCTTCGCGCGGTGACCGACGCGGTAGAGCTCGATCCGCGCCATCATCTCGCGCTCGCTCGTCCCGGTCTCGAGGCTGTCGAGGCCGTCGTGGTGCACGGTGATCGCCGAGACCGGCAGCATGGGGTTGAGGACCGAGACATCGGGTTCGCCGCGCGCCCAAAGGCGCCGCGGCTTCGCATAGGGCAGCGCGGCAGGCGCGTTCGCGACGGCGAGCGCAGAGAGCGGCTTGGGCGTCGGCGTCGGCGCGCCCGGCTTGCGCGGCGCAGGGCAGATCGCGTTCAGATCGTCGGCCTTCGCCCACTGTGCGTCAGGCAACAGCGTCGACCGACTCGGCGTACAGCCGCCGAGAAGCAGCGCGGCCGCACCAAACGCGCCAGCCGCAAGGAATCCTCGCCGCGAGGGTGCCTCGAACGCACCGCGTGCGATCGCTTCGGCAAGCATCGCTTCGGGCGCGATGCCACCGTTCGGCAGCGTTGAGGGCGTTGGATCGCGAGGCTCCATATAGACGCTCTGCGAGGTCGGATCATAGATCGGCGCGACGGCGCGTCGGACGCGAATCCGCCATTTCGCGCGACTTCGGCGGCACCCCGCACGACCCCGCGCGAACGCCCGCGTCGCCTCTCGAAAAACACGCGGTTTCCCCGCAAATTCCGTGGGGTTTTCCGCCTCCTGGCGGGGCGTCGAAATCGGGCAAAACCCTGCGGTTTCTGCTAGAATCTCGGCTCTCCGAATCCGCCGTCCCGGGACTGTCCGCGGGTGACCGCGAAACCTCCCGACCGGCCCCTTCTCCGAGCCTGCGAGCATGAGCGAAATGCCCCCGAACACCCTGTCCACCGAGCCCGTCGATGCGACCAAGTACACCTCGGAGTCGATCCAGGTGCTCGAGGGTCTCGAGGCGATCCGCAAGCGACCGGGCATGTATGTCGGCGGCACAGGGCTCAACGCGCTCCACCACCTCGTCTACGAATGCGTCGACAACGCGATCGACGAGGTCATGGCGGGCTATGCCACGACCGTGACCGTCCGCATCGGCGTCGATGGCTCCTGCACCGTGATCGACGACGGCCGCGGCATGCCGGTCGACCCGATGAAGCACGAGAACCCGACGATCAACGGCCGTCCTGCCGTCGAAGTCATCCTCACCGAGGTGCACGCCGGCGGCAAGTTCGGAGACAACGCCTACAAGGTCTCGGGCGGCCTCCACGGCGTCGGCGTCAAGTGCGTCAACGCGCTCAGCGAGTGGACCGAGGTCGAGGTCTACAAGAACGAGAAGACCTATCACATCGGCTTCTCGCGCGGCGAGGTCGTGAAGCCGCTCGAGCTGGTCGAGACCCTGCCGAAGTCGGCCGCCACCGAGAAGCGCAACGGCACGCGCATCTCGTTCCTCCCCGACGCGCAGATCTTCCCCGACACCGAATTCCGCTACGAAACGCTGGAAAATCGCCTTCGCGAGCTGTCGTACCTGAACCCGGGCGTCGTCATCCGCCTGGTCGACGAGCGCGTCGACGCGAGCGGCCAGCGCCGCGACATCACCTTCCACAGCCCGGACGGCATCGGCGGCTATGTCGCGTGGCGCAACGAGCAGAAGACGATCCAGAGCCCCGTGATCGCGCTCACCGCCGAGGACGCCGCGCAGTCGCTGCGCCTCGACTTCGCGATGCAGTATGTCGATTCGAACGCGGAACTCACGCTCGCGTTCGGCAACAACATCCCGAACCGCGACGGCGGCACGCATGTCGCCGGCTTCAAGGCGGCGCTCACGCGCGTCGTGAACGGCTACGCGCGCAAGAACAACCTGCTCAAGGACCTGGTCCCGTCGGGCGACGACCTGCGCGAGGGCCTCGTGACGGTCGTCAGCGTGAAGCTGCCGAACCCGCAGTTCAACAACCAGACGAAGGAGAAGCTCCTCAACCCCGAGGTCGAGGGCTTCGTCTCGAACGCGATCGGCGAGAAGCTGGGCGCGTGGCTCGAGGAGCATCCGAAGGAAGCCCGCGAGATCTGCATGCGCGCGGTGCTCGCGGCGCAGGCGCGCGAGGCGGCGCGCAAGGCGCGCGAGCTCATCAAGCGCAAGGGCTCGCTCGATTCGGGCGGCATGCCGCACAAGCTCGCCGACTGCTCGTCCGACGATGTCGAGAAGACCGAGCTCTTCATCGTCGAGGGCAATTCCGCAGGCGGAAGCGCCAAGGGCGGCCGCGACCATGTGCACCAGGCGATCCTGCCGCTGCGTGGCAAGCTCCTGAATGTCGAGAAGGCGCGTCTCGACAAGGTGCTCGGCTTCGAGGAGATCCGCATCCTCATCCAGGCGCTCCAGTGTGGGATCGGCGAGGACTTCGACATCGCGAAGATGCGCTACGGCCGGCTCATCATCATGACCGACGCCGATGTCGACGGCTCGCACATCCGCACGCTGCTCCTCACCTTCCTCTTCCGCCAGATGCCCGAGCTCGTGCGCCAGGGGCGCGTGTTCATCGCGCAGCCGCCGCTCTACCAGGTGCTGCGCGCGAAGAAGGCGACCTACGTGCTCAACGACCGGCGCATGACCGACGCGCTCGTCGACCTCGCGCTCTCGCACGCGACCTTCGCCGTGCGCGACGAGGCGGGCGCCATCGTCCACCGCGTGTCGGGCGACGAGATCCGCCGCATGGTGCGCACGCTCGACCGTCTCGACGAACTCGTCACGGTGTCGCAGCGCCGCGGCATCCCGTTCACGAAGCTGCTCGCGTCGCGCGCGAAGGATCCGGGCGGCAAGGGCCGCCTGCCGTCGTGGCACCTCGCGTGGGCCGAGGGCGACGAGCTCTTCTTCGACGAGGCCAGCGCGCGCGCGGCCGTCGCCAAGCACGACCTCGTGCTCGACGACCTCGTGACGCACGAGATGAAGATCGACCGCCGCCGCATCGCGAGCCTGCGGGAACTCCATGAAAACCGCGAGCTCGAGCGCATCTTCGGCATGCTCGCGACCTGGCAAATCTCGATCGAGGACTACGACCGCGTGCAGGTCGAAGGCGTGACCGGCGAGAAGATGCCGACGCGCTACGCGTGGATCGTCGATTCGGGCAAGACGCCCGCCGCCACCGCGGACTCGGACGACGGCGAGGGCGAGGCCCCTGCCACCGCCAAGAAGGCGAAGGAAGGCGCGCGCGACTCCGGCATCGTCGAGGCCGCGAACGTGCCGTCGATCGTCCGCGCACTGCTCGAGGTCGGCCGCCGCGGCATTGAGGTCAAGCGCTTCAAGGGCCTCGGCGAAATGGAAGCCGAGCAGCTGTGGGAGACCACCATGGATCCCGCGCGCCGAACGCTCCTCCGCGTGACGCTCGAGAGCGCAAGCGAGGCCGACGCCCTCTTCACCATCCTGATGGGCGAAGATGTCGACCGCCGCCGCGCGTACATCGAGAAGCACGCGCTCGAGGTGAAGAACCTCGATGTTTGAGCGGCGGCTGCGTGCGGCAGCCGCCTCTGGCGATATGGGTGGCCTTGTCTGGGCAGGGCGCCGCGCGCCGCGCCCCCGAACGCCTTACTTCGCGCCCTTCGCCAGCAGCTCGTCGATCGTCTTGCGGATCTCGTCCTCGCTCTCGGGGTGGAGCCCGGCCTTCACGACCTTGCCGTCCTGGTCGAGGATCGCGATGAACGGAATGCCGCGGATGCCGAAGTCGGCGTTGAACACATCTTCCTTGGTCACGGCGACCGTCCAGGTGACGCCCATGTCCTTCATGAAGGTCATGAGCTCGGCATGCTCCTTGGCGGCGTCGCCCTGGCACTCGACCGGATCGCGCTTCTGGTGCGCGACGGTGCCCTGCAGGCTTGTGACGCCGATGATCTCGAGCTTGTCGGCGGGATAGGACTTCCGCATCTCGGCGACCTTCGGGAAGCTGCCGACGCACGGGCCACACCAGGTCGCCCAGAAGTCGAGCACGACGACCTTCCCCTTGAGGTCGGCGATCGACTTCCACGGCGAGGTGCCGTCGGCGCGCATGACCCAGTCGCAGGTGAGCGGCGGGCACGCGAACCCGATGAGTTCACCGCGGCCTGCGGCGCCCTTCATGTACTTCTGCGCGCGCTCGAGCATCTTCTTGTCGCGCCCCGTCGCGCTCGCGTATCGCGCGTCGATCGCGTTGAGCGCCTTGACGCGCACCGCATCGACCTTCTCCTTCGGGAGCGCCCCGGACGCGAGTCCAATGTACGCCTCGGCCGAGACGAGGAGACCCGTCGGCGCATCGGCGTTGAAGAGCTCGCCGATCTTCTCGATCGCGGCGGCGTGCTTCTTGAGCGAGTCGGGCGGGCACTGCGACAGGACCTCGAGCGCCATGGACCCCATGTCGCCCTTCATGCCCTCGGCGAGCGCGGGATGCGCGAGAAGCAGTTCGCACATCGCGGCCAGCTCCTCCGGCGACCGCATCGACAGACCGGCGGCCTGGATCGCAGCGTTGAATCCCGCGAGCGTCGGCTGCTCGGCCTGCTTCTTGCGCATCGCCTTCACCGCTTCGCTCGCCTTCGGCGACATCATGACGATCGGCTCGACCGCCGCGAGCTGCTCGTCGCCGAGCGCGGCGAAGTCGAGGTCGGCGAGCGCCGCGTCGGCCTGCGCCGCGACATCCTCCTGGATCTTCTTCATCTCCTCCTGCGTCGGATTCGAGATGTTCGCGTACTTCTGGTTGAGCGTCTCGTAGAGCTTCACGACACGCTGCTGCAGCTCCTCCGCGCTCGGCGGCGCCTTCGCCGCTGCGGGTGCCGCGGGCGGAGTTGCCTGCATGAAAACCGGGACGGGAAGGCTGAACGCGGCAGAGAGAAGCGTGAGCGTGAGCATGGGGTCTCCTCGACGGGAATGCAGGCACACTACCCGAGCCCCGATTGACGGGAAGGGCGTGTTTCCCCGATTTGCCGAGAGATCCGTCTGCCTCGAGCCTGAGGCGGCGTGCACAGCGTCACTTCGAGGTCAACGACTCGAGCTCGTGCTCAAGCAGCGTCTCCTCGACGATCGATTCGGCGGTCTTCAGGCGCGCCTCGATCGCCGCGACGATCTTCGCGCGCAGCGCATCGCTCTGCTCCTCGCTCAGTGCCTTCTTCGCCACCTTGAGGTAGAGGCTCGAGAACTGCAGCACATCGAGCGGCGGGTTCGCGTCGTAGATGCTCCCGATCGCGAGAATCGCCTCAGAGTGCTTCTTCAGCGTCTCCGCGGGCACCTGTGCGAGCGCGAAGTTGAGAGCGAGATGGCTGGCGCCGCCATCCTCGCTGCGATAGGCGTCGACCAGCGCGGGGTGCGTCAGCACGCGGTCGGCCGCGCCCGCGAGATCGCCTTGCTCTCGAAACGCAAGCAGGAGGAGCTGCTCAGCCGCGACGAAACCGTCGACCGTCGGCGACTCGGCGCGCTTGAGACACGCCGCGCGGAGAAGTTCGCGGGACTTCTGCCCATTCATCGCGATCGACGCAGCGGCGGAGAGCGCCTCTGCCTCGAGGGTCTCGAAGTCAACGTCCGCGACCAGTTCGTCAGCGAGTTGCTTGAGTTCCTGCTCGATCTGCTTCTCGACCTCTGGGGTCGGGTCGGGATTCGCCTTGTGCCTGGCGCTCATCTCCATCATGTGCTTCATCCGGCGCTGCTGCAGCTCCGAGACGGTCGGATTTGAAGACGCGGTGGCGGTCAGCGGCGTGGTGCCGCTGCTCGGCGCTGCTGCAGCATCACCGGTCGCGAGAAGCATGGCGCAGACGATCGTGGCTCCGAACATGGCGTTTCCCTCCATCGTGGATGACTCAGGCGCGGTGCCCGCACCTCGCTTGCAGAGTCGGCGTTATCGACTGCCGGAGGAGCCCGCTTGAGCCCGATCCGACAGCGCCGTGACCGACTGGGCGGCGATCCCCGCCCACGCCTTACCGGCCTCCGCGAGCATCCGCTCGAACGCGAGGCGCTCGGCGCGGCGGCGCGCGTCGTCCATCGCCTGCTCGCTCGTCCACGCGCTCGCCAGCTGGTCGTCGCTCGCGCTGCCTTCGGCGGTGCCGTAGCAGAATCCCGTGCGGACATCGAAGAACGCGATGCTCACGGTCGAGTTCACGACCGCGTTCTTCGTGGGCGCGAGGCCGAGGGTGAGGAGACCGAGCGGGCCGATGTCGCGGTCGTCGACGCGGAAGTCGGTGTCGACGGTGTAGAGCGCGATGATGTCGGCGCGAAGGGTCGCGGCGCCTTCGCGCAGCGCGCCCATCGGGTCGTCGGATGCGGGGATGAGGATCGGCGTGAGCCGAGAGAAGCCGCGCAGCGCGGGCCAGGCGGCGATCGCCGCGGTGTCGGCGTCGCGCTCGAGGTCGCCGGCGCCAACGAGCGAGATCGACCCGCGGTCGACGCCGCGCGAGCCGTACGCGCGGTAGCCCGAGCCCTGGATGCGCGCGAAGGCGAGGTTCGCCGGCCAGTTCGCGGCGGGCGCGACCGCCATGCGGTCTGCGACGGCAGGGTCGCCGAGCGGCCGCGCGTCGACGCCCGGCTGCTCACGCGCGGCCATCTGCATGAGTGGCGCCGGGTCGCCCGGCGTGACATAGTGCGAGGCGCAGCCGCCGAGCGCGGCGATGCATGTGGCGAGCGTTGCGAGGACGAAGGTGGTTCGGGTGTTCAGCATGATGACCTCGGATGCGTGGAGCTACAGCGTGCGGCGCCCGGTCAAGCCTCGACGCATGCAGCGCTCAGGGAATTCCTGAGTTTCGTGAAGAATCGGTACGGATCGCCGCGCCGTCATCGACGCGTCGCCGATGCCGACAGTCTTCGCGATGTTCCAACGCCACTCGCTCATTCGCCTCGCCCAACCGTGAAGGCGCTCCTACTTGACCCGTCGCCATGTCCGAGCGAAACTTCTCAGCGTGAGCAGGGACACAACGGCATTCGACGACGACGGCTTTCTGCCCGTCCTGCTCCCGATCGCGATCCCGTTGGTGCTGATGCTGGTGATCGGGATCGTCTATGCGCCGCTACTTTGGTGGGTTCTGATGCTCGCGATTCTGTTGTCCACTGGAACCGCGGTTTTTCTCGTGGCGAAGCTGCTTCAGAAGTGCATTCGGGAGAACTGCGGAGAGGGCGGCGTCCTGGAAGCCTGGCGCCCATCCGCTTGGGTAGGCCTTCGGACGGCCTGCAGCGTGCTCATCCGCTGGATGCCCTTCGGTTTCGTCGCGGTGCTACTGTTCTGCGTTCATGGCATCATCGTCGACGAGCTCGCGCAGCTTGTCGAAGCGGGCATCTTGAAACTCCAGCGGCTCAATCACATCGGAATCGAGCAGGTCGAGGGCCTGCCGTGGTACTACAGCTTCTTCGCCCCGACTTGGCTCACAGACTCAGCGACGGCGAGTCTGAGCGCGGTTGATCGCTTCCTCCTGGGCATCCTTCGTGTGATCCGCATCCTGATCGCGTTCGAGCACTTCCTCTCCTGGGTGTTCCTGGTCTGGCTGACCGTTCGATCGGTGCTCTATTTCCTCGCTCGGCTGGTGCTTTCAGAAGCGCATGCGAGAAGCGAGGCAGAGGCGGCAATGATCGAGGTTCGCTTTGACATGGAGTTCACACGATGAATCTCCTCGGAAGAACAACGATTCACTCGGGCAGCTTCTCCATCGAGGATTTCGCACCCCTGTATGCTCGAATCGGCCGCGGCCCGAACGCCGCGGGCAACCATCGGATCCCACAGCGTGCCAGTTGCCTTCTGCGGCGACTGCTCACGCGGATGTATGTTCTGAACAGATTTCAGCCTCGATCTGGCATGAAATGGCCGCTCCGATCGCCTGAGCGGATCGTGGTCGTTGAGCTTCGGAACGAACGGTTGTGCTTCCGCATGCGGAACCTCGCCTTCTTCGAGAGGAGCCTCTCGCTGTCCACGATCGTCAATGCGCAGATTCCGTGGCTCCCCTTCGAGAGCCCGCTTGTGACCTGCCTGAGCGGTACCGGACGCGTTGGGATTCGGATCGATGGCGAGCCAGACTGCATCGCGGCGGATCCCTCGTCTCCGCCGACGGAAATCAACTTCGATCGCCTCGCTGCATGGTCATCCGACACGCGACTCGGAATCTCTGTAGAGCCTGGATATGCAAATGCCATTTCAGTTGCATCAGCAGCGGCCGTCGTGCGCTCATCGTCGCTAGTGATCGCGGGGCGCGGCGAGGAAGACGCCATCGGAACAGTCGGCCTGGTGCAACGCGCGCTTCGGCTCGTCGTTCCCTAGCCAGTCCGGGTCCGTCCCCCATCAACTCCAGCAGGCACCCATCTCGATCTCCTGTCGGTCTCAGTTTCCAGGAACGAGTTTGGACAACGCGGACGATAGAGCGGAGGCACAAAGCACGCTCAATGCTATCGCCGCGGATACCGCGAACAGCACGACGGCGGGCGCCCAGCGCGAGCTGCTGCGAGATTCCCGTCTCGGATCAGAGCCGACCCCGGATCGCACGACCGGTGTCCCCGAGGGTTCCGAGCGCTGCGCCTCATCGAGCTCGGCCGCATCGATCCGAAGTCGCTTCGGGCTCGCTTCCACACGATTCCGATTCGTTCTGTGCGGATCGTCGCGCCTCGTGTCTGCGTCGTGTTCGTCCATCGTGTTCTCGACGAGAAGGATCCTAACCTGCGACCTGATTCAGGCGAACTGGCGGGGAGATACAACTGTGCTCCTCACCGATCCGCCACCCCCGCCTCCGCGAAGCCCTTGCGGCGCAACAGGCACGCGTCACAGTGTCCGCACGGCGTGCCGTCCGGCAGCGGGTCGTAGCACGAGAGCGTCCGGCCCACGGGCACGCCGAGTTCGAGCGCAAGTTTCACGATCCCCGCCTTCGAGAGCTGCTGGAGCGGTGTGTGGATCTTGAAGCGCGCGCCTTCCTCGGTCGCGGAGGCGGTCGCGAGGTTCGCGAGGCGCTCGAACGCCGCGATGAACTCGGGGCGGCAGTCGGGGTAGCCCGAGTAGTCGATCGCGTTCACGCCGATCGCGATGTCGCTCGAGCCAATCGTCTCGGCGTACGCCAGCGCGAACGCGAGGAAGATCGTGTTGCGCGCGGGCACATAGGTGATCGGAACGCCGTGCGCGATCTCGCCCTCCGCGCGGTCCTTCGGCACGGCGATGTCCGCCGTCAGCGCGCTGCCGCCGAACGCGCGGAGGTCGATCTCTGTGGTCTTGTGCTCGACCGCGCCGAGCGCGCGGGCGAGTTCCTCGGCGCGCGCGAGCTCGACGCCATGGCGCTGACCGTAGCGGAAGCTGAGCGCGTGGCACGCGTAGCCCTCGCGGCGCATCCACGCGAGCACGGTCGCGCTATCGAGGCCACCTGAGAGAAGAACGACGGCGCGCTTCATCGTGCGTGGAATCCATGGTCCGCTCAGACCGGGCTCGGCACCGCCTCGAGCACGCGCTGCATGATGCGCCGCGTGGTGAGGGTGTCGCCTTGGTGCATGTAGGTGCGGCTGATGACGCGATGCGCGCACACCGGCAGCACATTCGACACGATGTCGTCCGGCACGCAGTAGTCTCGGCCCGCGACCAGCGCCGTGGCGCGCGCGGCGGCTGCAAGCGCGAGCGCGCCGCGCGGCGACACGCCGACCTGCAGGTCCTCGCTGTTCCGCGTGGCGGTGGCGATCGCGATGATGTAGTCGACGAGCTCCTGCGCGAGCTTCACCTCGTCGGCCTTGCGCTGGATCGCAAGCACTTCCTCCGCATCCATCACGGGCGTGAGGTCGGGCAGCGCGGTGCGTGCGGGCTGCTTCTGCAGGATCCGCGACTCGTCGTCGGGCGAGGGATATCCAAGCGAAATCCGCATGAGGAAGCGGTCAAGCTGGTTCTCGGGAAGGAAGTAGGTTCCCTCGAATTCATACGGGTTCTGCGTCGCGACCACGAGGAACGGCTGCGGCAGGAAGTGCACCTCGCCCTCGGCCGAAACGGTGCCGTCCGACATCGCCTCGAGCATCGCGGCCTGCGTACGCGGCGTGGTGCGGTTGATCTCGTCCGCCAGCACGACATTCGCGAAGATCGGTCCCTTGCGGAACTCGAAGGTGCCCGACTGCTGGCGGTAGATGCTCGTGCCCGTCACATCCGACGGAAGGAGGTCGGGCGTGCACTGGATGCGGTTGAAGCTGCAGCGCACCGACCGCGCGAGCGCGTTCGCCAGCACCGTCTTGCCGACGCCCGGGACATCCTCGATCAGCGCGTGGCCGCGCGCGAGCAGGCACACGATCAGGCGGTCGACCGCCTGGGCGTTTCCCATGTAGACGGAGACGATGTTGCCTCGCAGCGCGGCAATGCGATCTTGCATGGCAAGAGTGTACCGACTGCCTCGATTCTTCCCGTTTCCAGCATGGAAGCGGCGCGCTTTGGACTTTCGGGTTGCCTTTGGCGGGTTTGAACGCCACACTGCGGGTGATGTCCGAGCCCGTCATCCGCCGCCCGCTTCGGTGCATCCAGTGCGGATACGACCTCGAGGGTCTGTCCGCGCGCGGCGCCTGCCCCGAATGCGGGCGCGAGATCGTTGCGTCGCTCGCGAGCAGCCTCGACCTCACCACGGCCGAGCGCACCATCACGCCTGACGCGCGGCGCGTGGCATGGGCCCTGTTCCTCTCCACGATCGGCGCGCTTGCGGGCAGCGCCCGACTGCCCGAGTTCGCCGCCAGCGCCGCGGCAGCGGAACTGGCGGCCACGAGCGCGCGCGGACTCCCGCCGCTCCTCGAGAAGCTCGCAGCCGTGCTCCACATCACGGCGTTCATTGGGTCGGCGGTCGGGCTCATCGCGCTGACCGTGGTGCTTCCGCGCCGCGACGAGCGCCGTGTCCTGCGCATTCGCGTGCTCGGATGCGTCGGCTTCGCGCTCTGGCTCGCCCTGTCGGTCGCTGCGCCGAATGCGGTCGGTCTCACCGCGACTGCGCTTCCCGCCGGAATGGTGCTGCTGGCGCTCAGCCCGCTCCTCCGCGAACTCGGACCGCGCTCGCGCGTGTACCGCGATCGCGAGACGGCGAAGCAGCGAGTCGACGAGCTCCTGCTTGCGCTCGGCATCGCCGGCGTCGCCTCGGTCTGCGCCGAGTTCGCCGCGCAAGACAGCGCGAACGAAACGATGGTCGCGCTTCTCCGCCTCGTCGGCGCCGCAAGCGCGGGGCTTGTCCTCGTCGGGCTTGGCTACCTCGCCGTCAACGCCTACTGGATCCTTCGATCGGTCCTCAATCCCGAACCGACCCTGTCTGAGGTGCTCGGCGAGGGCGACTCTGGCTCGAACCGCTCGGCCTGAACGGGCGCCCGACCCCCTCCGAACGCGTCTGCCAATACGGCAGCAGTGTTTGCGGCACCGACCGACTTGTCAGACCGTAGGCGGGGAGAGGCAGAGACGGGCGCATCCGTAAGTCCATGCTGGAAATGGGTTTATCGCCAAAAATCGGCGCCGTTGCGGCATGTGCCGCCCCTCTTCCGTGGACCTGCGCGTTGGTACAGCCTTTGTATGCAGACACTCCCCTCGGCAGACGCCGGGGTACCGCGTTGAGTCCGCGCGGAGGCTGTCCGACCCGTCGGCGCCACCGCGCATTACGAGAAGTGAAGTCACGAGATTCGGAGAACGACCACGATGGCCGTCAAGGAACTTTCGTTCGAGAACGAGGCCCGCAAGAGCCTCCTCGCAGGCGTCGAGAAGCTCGCCGCCGCCGTCAAGAGCACCCTCGGTCC
>JBEAUK010000039.1:0-5235 GCA_041161465.1 Planctomycetota bacterium
CCTTCCTTGAAGAGGTCCCACAGCGGGCTCATCGTGCGGAGGTGATTGACTGCCTTGACGATCGCCTCGACCGCGTAGTCGACCTCTTCCTCGGTCGACCAGCGGCCGAGCGAGAGACGGAGGCTCGAGTGCGCGAGTTCGTCGCCGACGCCGAGGCTCTTGAGCACATAGCTCGGCTCGAGGCTGGCGCTCGTGCAGGCCGAACCCGACGAGCAGGCGATGTCCTTGATGCCCATGAGGAGCGACTCGCCCTCGACATAGCCGAAGCTGATGTTGAGGATGTGCGGCATGCGGCGCTCGGCGTGGCCGTTCACCTGCGTCACCTCGAGGCGCGAGGAAAGCTCGCGCTCGAGCTTGCGGCGCAGGTTGAGCAGGCGCTCGCGCTCGGCATCCATCTCATGCATCGCGAGCTCGCACGCCTTGCCGAAGCCGACGATGCCCGTGACATTCAGCGTGCCCGAGCGCATGCCGCGCTCGTGGCCGCCGCCGTCCTGGATCGCCTCGAGGCGCACGCGCGGGTTGCGGCGGCGCACATAGAGGGCGCCCACGCCCTTCGGGCCGTACATCTTGTGGCCCGACCACGACATCAGGTCGATGTTGTCCTTCTCGACATTCGTCGGCATCTTGCCGACCCACTGCGTCGCGTCGGTGTGGAAGATCGCGCCGCGCTCATGGCAGAGCGCGCCGATCTCGGGCACCTCGTTGATGGTGCCGATCTCGTTGTTCGCCCACATGATCGACACGAGGATCGTGTCCTCGCGCATCGCCTCGGCGACCATCGCGCGGGTGATCACGCCATCCGGCGGCGGCGTGAGGAAGGTGACATCGAAGCCCTCGTTCTGGAGCCGCTTGAACGGATCGAGGACGGCCTTGTGCTCGTGGGCTGCGGCGATGATGTGGCCGCGGCCCTTCGTGCCTTCGGGTCCCTTCGCGTACATGCGCGCGGCGCCCTTGATCGCGAGGTTGTTCGACTCGGTCGAGCCGCTCGTCCAGACGATCTCCTTGGGCGAGGCGCCGATCAGCGCGGCGGCCTGCTCGCGGGCGAGGTCGACGGCGTCCTCCGCTTCCCAGCCGAACTTGTGGTTGCGGCTCGCGGAGTTACCGAATTTCTCGGTGAAGTACGGAAGCATCGCTTCGACCACGCGGGGATCCGTGCGGGTCGTGGCGGCGTTGTCCATGTAGATGGGCAGCTTGACTGCCATCGGCAATCTCTCCTAACTCGGGTTTGATAGGCGCAGACCCGTCACCGACCTGGCGGCGGACCGTTGCGACTGAGTCTCATCATAGGGCTTCGACGCGCGCACGAGAACCGTTGCGGGTATGGTGGAATCGAAGCAGCGAAAGTTCCGCGCCGATCCCCTGCTCCAACCGCTCCCGAAGCTCCCATGCGCATCGTCGACGACCCCAAGGATCTGTCAGCGCCCGACTTGTGCGGATGCGGCTTCGTGCCCACCATGGGAGCGCTCCACGAGGGACACGGCTCGCTCGTCCGGCGTGCGGCAAGCGATGGGCGGCCGATCGTCGTGAGCATCTTCGTCAATCCGACCCAGTTCGGACCGAACGAGGACTACGCCCGATATCCTCGAACGCTCGACTCCGACTGCGCTCTGCTCGAGCCGCTTGGCGTGGCGGCGGTGTTCGTGCCGTCGGTCGAGGCGATCTACCCCCGCGGGCTTGAGTCCGCGCGAGGTGAGGCGGCCGCGGTTGAACTGCCCGAAGTCGCCACCAGACCGCAGCTTGAGGACGCCTGCCGTCCGACCCACTTCGGAGGTGTCGCGCTTGTTGTCGGCCGGCTCTTCGACCTCGTGCGCCCTGCACGCGCCTACTTCGGCGAGAAGGACTACCAGCAGTTGCGGCTCATCGAGGACATGGTGGCTGCGGATCGCGGCCGCTACGGAGCCCTTGAGATCATCCCCTGCCCCACGATTCGCGAGCGCGACGGGCTCGCGATGTCGAGCCGGAACCGCTACCTCGCACCCGAGCATCGCGATGCGTCGCTGGCGCTGTCGCGGGCGCTGCAGATCGCGCATTCCGCACAGCGCGTGGCGACGGCGGAGCGACTGATGCGCGAGACCCTCGACGCACATGGTCTCGAGACCGAGTACGCGGTGGTGCGCGACGCCCGCACCCTGATGCCTGTCGCCGGCTTCGAGCAGCCCACCCGTGCATTGATCGCCGCGCGACTCGGCTCCACGCGCCTGATCGACAACGCGCCCATGACCGTGTGGCGCTGACGCCGCCGTCCGCAGCGGAAAGACCACTGAAACGGCGGAAATGCGCGCGTTCGCGGCGAGCGCCCTGCGTAGGGAGATACACTCCCCGCCGGAGGTTTCGCAGCCATGACCATCATCCGAACCGCGACTCTCGCCCTCTCGCTCGCCGCCGTGCTTTCGCTCGCGACCGCCTCGGTCGCGATGATGCCGCAGGACGGCACCACGCCGGCCAGCGATGCACCGAAGCAGGAAGGCAAGAAGGAGTCCGGCCGCAAGACGCCACCGCGCCCGACCAAGGAGGAGCGCGACGCCGCCAAGGCCAAGGCGAAGTGGTTCGATCGACTCGACCGCGATGACAAGGCCGCCGTCGAGGCCGCCGTCGGATTCGCCGCGCCGCAGATCCCGGACTCTGCCGAGCGCCTTGGCGCGAACTTCACCAATCTCAAGGATCTGCGCGGCAAGGTCGTCGTGCTGCAGACCTTCTCGACCCGTGGTTCGGCGGGTCTCGTGGCCGTCAAGAAGACCGACGAAGCGGCGCAGGCCGCGAAGGTGTCAGCCGAGGACCTCGTGGTGATCGCCGTGCACACGCCCGAAGGGATCGATGGCGCGAAGGCCGCGATCGAAAAGGGCAAGCTCACGCTGCCGGTGATCCTCGACAAGGATGGCGCGTTCTGCGACTCGATCGGCGCGTTCCGCAAGCCGATCGCCTTCGTCGTCGACCGGCAGGGCAACCTTCGATACGGCGGCCTCTCGACCGAGGGCGTCACGAACGCCGTGAAGGAATGCGCCGCAGAGAAGTTCGACCCGTCGGTCGAGCCGAAGGCACGAGAGATGCGGGCGATGACCGAGTCAACCGTGCCTTTCCCCACCTACAACACCCCCGTCGGCAGCGCGCGCGACCTTCGCGGCAAGCCGGCGCCGGAGTTCTTCGTCGAGCGCTGGTTCAATGCGAGCGCCGCACCGAACCTCGCGGGCAAGCTCACCGTGGTCGACTTCTGGGCAACCTGGTGCGATCCGTGCGTGAAGGCGATCCCCCACATGAACGAGATCGCGGTCGCCTACCCGAATGACGTGACCTGCGTCGGCGTGTCCGACGAGAGCTGGCGCAACTTCGAGGAGGGCACCATCAAGAAGCGCCTGAGCAAGTCGAACTTCAAGTATCCGGTCGGCATCGATCCGCAGGCGAAGATGAAGAATGCCTTCGGAATCGCTGGAATTCCGCATGTAGCGATCATCTCGAGCGACGGCGTCGTCCGATGGCAGGGTCACCCCATGAGCCTCAACCCGCAGACGATGAACGAGCTCATCGCCGCGAACCGCGCCCTGATCGCCAAGAGCGGCGGCGGCGGACCCGCGAGCCGCTGGCAGAAGAAGTAAGTCGATCGATTCACGACGCTCGGCCGCCCCGAACCGACCCCGGTTCGCGCTATCTTTCTCCCCTTCCATGCCACGGTCCCGATCGAACGAGAAGCCCCGTCCGCACAAGACCCCCAAGGGTCGCACGACCGCACGCGCGCGGCGAAAGGGTTTCTGGCGCACCGCAGCCAACAGCGACCGTCACGAGCTCTACGAGCTCGCTGTCCAGGAGGTCGTCTCCGAGTGCGACTTCATCGACAAGGTTTGGCGATCGCTGCGCGGCCGCACGGCGTCGATGCTGCGCGAGGATTTCTGCGGCACCGCGAAGGCCTGCACCGAGTGGGCGCGTCGACGCAAGACGAACCACGCGATCGGCGTCGACCTCAACAGCGCGGTGATCCGCTGGGGCGAGCGCCGGCACCGCTCGAACCTGCCCGAGTCGATCGCGTCGCGCATCACGATCCTCGAGGCGAATGTGCTCGAGGTCGACACGCCCGGCATCGACTGCGTCGTGGCGATGAACTTCAGCTACTTCATCTTCAAGGAGCGCGCGACGCTCGTGAAGTACTTCCGCCGCGTCTACGAGTCGCTCGCAGACGACGGCATCTTCGTCGCGGACGCCTACGGCGGCAGCCAGGCGCACGAGGAGCAGGAAGAGGAGCGTCACCTCGACGGCTTCACCTATGTGTGGGACCAGAATCACTACAACCCGATCACGGGCGATGTGGTGAACCACATCCACTTCCGCTTCCCCGACGGCAGCGAGATCAAGCGCGCGTTCACCTATCGCTGGCGGCTCTGGAGCCTGCCGGAGATCCAGGACGCGATGCGCGAGGCGGGCTTCGAGCGGACGACCGTCTACTGGGAAGGCACCGTGGCGCGGACCGGCGAGGGCGATGGCGTGTTCAGGCCCTCGCGTCGCGGCGAGGCGTGCCAGGGCTGGATCGCGTACATCGCCGCGGAGAAGCGCGCGGCCGCGCGCGGAGCGTCGAAGCGCACCGCAAAGCAGACGCGTTCGCGAAAGTGACGGCGATTTCGCGGCCGCATGACTCTGCCGCGGCGCGCAGGCGAATGAGACGGTGAAGGAGACGGCGATGACGAAGGCGCTTCCCGACACGGCACTTGCGGCGGACATCGCGGCTGGACTCGCACGCGTCGAGACGCTGTTCGAGTCCCAGCTTGCGAGCGAGTTTCCCGCTGTCAACGATCTCTGCTCGCATGTCGAGCGCTACCGCGGCAAGATGCTGCGTCCCACGCTCGTTCTGGTCGCGGGGCTCGCGTTCTCGCGCGACGGCGAGCCGCTGTCGCACGCGCATGACATCATCGCCGCCACCGTCGAGATGATCCACATGGCGACGCTCGTCCACGACGATGTGCTCGACGAGGCCGAGATCCGCCGCCGGGGCGAGACGGTGAACTTCCTGCGCGGCAACGAGACCGCCGTGATGCTCGGCGACTACCTCATCTCGAACGCGTTCCACCTCTGCTCGCGCGCGGGCGATCCGGCGCTCAACCTTCGCCTCGGCGAGGTCACCAACACGCTCTGCGAGGGCGAACTCGTGCAGCTGTCGCGCCGCCACGACCTCGCGCTCGATGAGAACACCTACTTCGAGATCGTGCGCCGCAAGACCGCGGTGCTCGTCGGAGCGTCGTGCGAGCTTGGCGC
>JBEAUK010000060.1:0-25478 GCA_041161465.1 Planctomycetota bacterium
TCGCCTGCAACGGCGCCGGCGACGGAGAAGTCGCAGTGGATCCAGTCGGGCTTCGCGCCGTCGGCGTGGACGACCGCCGCGCCGCCGAGCATCGCGCCATCGGCGACGCGCGCGAGCATGAAGAGGCTGCGCTGTCGCGGCGCACCGCGCCCGTCGGGCACGAAGCCGTCGATGCGCACGATCGCGTCGCCCGCGCGCGCCCGCGCGAACGACACGCGGACGGAACCATCACGCGCACCCTTCACAGCATGCGCCTGCTCGACGACGCCGTCGCTCCAAGCGACCGTTGCGGACGCCACCTCGACCGCCTGCCCGCCCGGCAGACCGCGCCGGTCGGCCAATTCTCCGCGCACGACGAACCCTAGCGCATCTCCCGCCCGGTTGACGCGCGACGCGAGGTGCGCGACCAACGCAGGCGCCGCCTGCGCGCCGCCGCGGTCGACGACGACAAGCGCCGCCCCGGTGCCCGCAGGCACCTCGCTCCGGAACTCGACCACGCACGCGCCCGCAGGAGCGTCGAGTTCGAACGCACGCGTCGCATCCTCGATCCCGAACGCCGCCTGCGACGCGAACTCCTCGGCCACGCGGGCGACCAACGCGTCGCTTCCCTGAAGCGGAATCGACTGCCCGCCGACCAGAAGCCTGCCGCGCCAGCGACACGCATCGACGCCCAGCGGAATCAGCCGCAGCGATCCGCCCGCATGCACGAACTCGAATCGCACGACGCGCGTCCGTTCGGTCGCCGGCGCGAACGAGCCGACGAGCACCGCGGACTCCGACCGCGTGGGCGTCGCCTCGGGCGGCGGAAGCGTGACGACGCCCCGCTCGACATCGGCCGCAGGCGCGAACAGCCGCTTGACCGACATGCGCGGCGCATCGTCGGCGCGCACGCCGACAGCGCAGAACGCGGCCACGGAGATCGCCCCGACAATTGTCTTCAACCGAACAGGCACGCGGCCAATCTAGCACCCGTCCGAGCGCTCCCGACGGAAGACGACACACTTCCGCACAGATCAGGGAATCAATCGAGGCTCTTCGCCACGCGCAGGCCGAAGAAATCGTTGGCGTACTTCGGGTCGAGGCTTCCGCGATACGCGCTGCGGCAAGTGCTCGCGAGGAAGTACCAGCATCCACCGCGCGCCACGCGGCCGCCGCTCCCGTCGCCGACGAGTTCCGGCGCATCGGTTCCCTCGTTGGGATACGCGCCGTAGAGGTCCTCGCACCACTCCCACACATTGCCGTGCATCTCGCGGAAGCCCCACGGATTCGCAGGCAGGCTGCCGCACTTCACGGGCTTGTAGGGCGACGGGAAATCGCCGCCGCCGTAGTAGACCTGCGATGGCGTCACGCTCGAGCCGAACGAGAACGCAGTCTTCGTTCCCGCGCGGCACGCGTACTCCCACTCGGCCTCGGTGGGCAGGCGCAGCTCGCCGCCCGCCGTCTCGACGAAGTGCTTGCAGTCGTTCCAGCTGATGGTGTCGATCGGACGCTCGAGGTCGTCGGGCGTCTCGGCGCGGCGGCCGAGGATCGCGCCCCACTCGGCCTGCGAGACAGCCTTCTCTCCGAGGTAGAACGGCTGGCGGATCACGCGGTTGTGCTGCTTCTCATCCGAGCCGCGACCGGCTTCGTCCGCAGGCGAACCCATCATGAATGTGCCGTCCGGCACGAGCAGCAGCACGATGTCAGACGCCTTGTGGCGGATCTTCCACGGCCGGCCGATCATGGCGATCTTGTCGCGCGCGACAGGATCCGTGACCACGGCGGGGTCCGGAAGCGAGGTGATGACCTTGTAGTCCTTAAACGACATTGGGTTGACGCCGATCTGCAACGACCGCACAGCAACTGTCGGGGACCTGACAAAAACTCACGCCGTCATGACGGATCAGACAGTGACAACGAGAACCAGCCAGAACTCAATCGCTCAAAGTGTCCACGCATCGAACGAAGATTCTCTGCGAGAGCATACCGAGTTTCGTCATCAGAGGAGGGGTACTTGAGACGAGTACGCGCCTTGAGCCAGACGCCGCGCGGGTGTCGCGGCAGTCGACGCAGGTACTCCCCGCAACCCGTCAGAGCCTCGTGCGGATCGCCCACAGATCCGGAAAGAGCGGAGTGAACAGCGTTGTCCGCAGGTACGCCGCGCCCGGGCTGCCGCCCGTCCCCTGCTTGAAGCCGATCGTCCGTTCCACCATCTTGACATGGCGGTAGCGCCACTCCTGCACCCCCTCGTCGAGGTCAACGAGCAGCTCGCAAACCTGTCGTTCCGTGGGGTGCTTTCGATACACCTCGAGCAGCGCGTTCTGGAACTCCGGCCACTCTTGTGGAGGCTGGGTGACATCGCGGTCGAGCAGCTCGCGCGGCACCGGGTGACCGTGTCGCGCAAGGAACCTGGCGAAGGCGTCGTAGAGCGTCGGCTTGGTCCAGCGCGCCTCGATCGCGACACGCTCCGGGGACCCCTCGGGGTTGTGCGTCAGCACACGGGCGTGCTTGTTGCCGAGCAGGAACTCGAACTCGCGGAACTGCGCGCTCTGGAAGCCGCTTGAGTTCGCGAGGAAGCTACGGAACGACAGGAAATCGACCGGGGTCATCGTCTCGAGCACATCGATCTGCTGCACCATCGTCTTGAGGATGGTCAGCATCCGCTTGAGCGTGCCACACGCCTGCACCGAGTCGCCGCGGACAAGCGCCGACGCGAGGTGGTCGCCCTCGTGCAGCTGCTGCTTGAACCAGAGCTCGTAGACCTGGTGGATGATGATGAAGAGCATCTCGTCATGCTCGGGCGCGTCCGTGCCGGGATGGCGCGAGAGCGGCTGCTGGAGCGCGAGGAGCTCGGGGACCTTGAGGTAGCTTCCGTAGGTGAGGTTCACGCGCGACAGGCTAGCTGATCGCGGCGCGTTCGGGCGCCTACTGCCCGGCCGTGCCCGAAGCCTTGAGCACCTGGAGCCGACCGTTGCGGAGATCCCAGATCACCTGCTGCGCGCGGATCGGCGCGGGCTGACCCTTGACCGCGATGGTGACGGTGCGGCCTTCCGCAGCCGTCAGCGTGGCGATGCCCGTGGTCACCGAGTAGTCGAACGAGCCACACTCGACATCCTGGTCAGGCGTGCGGATGAAGACCCCGCCCGTTCCCTTGACGCCGAGAAGCTCTGCAGGACCTCCAAGGTCGACGCCGCGATCTCCTGCATCCTTCGCGGGCGCCTCGCCCGGCTTCGCGTTGGCGTCAAGCGGCCGCCGCACGGTTGCCTCGATCACATCGCATCGCATCGACAGCGTGTCGTCGGCGCGAGCGCCGGCGTGCAGCACCTCGACGCCGTTCTCCATCGTGATCTTGAAGACATCGTCGTACTGTCGCTCGAGCGCCATGCGCCGCTTCCAGCGGAAGCGCGTGGTGCCGTCGCGACCGAGCGTGATCGCGCCGGGCGCGCGATCCTTGTCGGCGGCCCGCGACTCGGCGGTCGGCGGCATGTTGACGAGGATTCCGCCGTCGCCGACGACGAGCCCCTCGCGCGTGCGCATGTCGTACTCGATGTGCTCGCCCGTCACGCGGAAGACGCGCGGGTCGCCCTCGCGCGCAGGCGTGTCCCAGCTGCGGCTCTCGAGACGCGCGCCGCCCTTGGCGATGAACTGGTCGAGCGAACGCTGCGCGGCGCCGACATCGCCCGCCATGCCGCCCCCGCCCGACTCGCCCTTGGTCGAACCACGCGCCTTCGGATCGATGCCGAGCTCGAGCAGGAGCGACTGCGCGTCGACTGCATCGCTCGTCTGCGCGTTCGGCTTGCTTCGAACCTTCACATCGCCGCGGATATCGAGCGTGCCCCGCGCGTCGCTGAGTTCGGTGTAGTCGAGCTCGTTGCTCCAGGTCGCCTCGAGGGTCGGCGCAGCCTCTGGCGTCGGACGCTCGATCTTGCCGGTGCCAAGCGCAACCGGGTCGCGGAAGGCGCGGAAGCGACCAGGCCCCTCGCTGCGCGCGCTGCGGGTCGCGTCATCGAATCGGAGGTCGCGGAGGTTGTCGGCGACGACATTCGAGCGAACGATCGCGACATTGTCGCCCGTCAGCCGCAGGCGACGCTTGGTCGCCTCTCCGACGAGCGTGTCGGCGAAGACGCGCGCGCCCTCCTTGAGGAGGACCTGCACGCCACCCTTCGCCTCGACCACATCGATCTCGACATCGCCGAGGTTTCCATCGGAGCCCGCAAGCGCGCCGCCTCGCACCGTCGCAGCGGCCGGTGCCGCATCGGCGCCCGCCGGCTTCTCGCGGAAGCTGACCATCAGGTCCTCGGTCCAGATCGTCTGGCTCGCGTCGCGCGCCTCGATCGCCTGCTTGGCGACAAGCCGCCGCGGGATCGAATCGCCCTTCGCGTCCTCACCGAGGAAAAGCTCGAGCCGCTTCGCGCGCATCGATCCATCGCCGCCGAGCCTGCGCACGCTCACGGCGCCCGTGCCAGCGCCTCCATCGGCAATGATCGCGTCGATGCGCTCGGCATCGCTCGGACTGAACGCAACCTCGAGGCTGTCGGCGTCCATCTCGAACTGCCGACCGAACACATTCACCCCGCCACCGAAGCGCGCGAGCGACAACTTCGCGTCATCGCCGTCGCCCGCGAAGCGCAGGTCGACGCCGCCCTTCCAGGTGATCTCGAGCTCCTGCGCGGCGGGGTCGAATCGGAACTCGTCCTTTCGGCCGTTCGCCGGCGGGTCGACCACCATCGCCACCGCCGTGGGATCGGCCGAGACAAGCATGCGCGCCGCATCGGGCACGATCGCGGGCGCGTACTCGAGCATCGACACGGCGCGCGCGGAACCGCGGGCAAACGCCATGCGGCCGCCACCCTCGAGCCGGCCCTCGCCCTCGCGCAGCGACGCCCAGAAGCTGGTGCCCTCGAGCGTCATGCGCGGGTTGCTGACCGTCAGCGGGAATCCATCGCGACCGTGCGCCTCGACGCGCTCGTCGCGCACGCTGTAGCGGAGGCGCGAGCACACGATGCGCGACGACGAGCGGCCGTCGACCACCTCGACGCGCGGGCCGATCACATCGAAACGGATGTCGTCCTGCGACGCGAGCTGGTCGGCCGGATCGGTCGCGGGGAGCATCACGAGCCGGCCGCCGAAGGTCACGGTCACGCTGTCGGCAGGCGCCTCCTGCACGGATGCGAAGGCGAGCGGAACAACGGCAAGCGCGACGGGCGCGCGGAGTGTGCTCACGAACGGCATGGAATCCAACGAATCGATGGCGGCGCCGGCGACCGGGCTCGAGCCGCGAGGGACAAAGGCCAGATCATCGAGACCGCGCGACTCGAGGCTGAACACGGCGACGAGTTCCTCGCCGGTGATCGTGCTGCGCACGCCGTCCTTGACGCGGACGATCTCGACGCCGCCGAGCATCACGAGCCTGTAGAACGGATTCTGCGCGGGCTTCGCGGTGGTCGGAGCCACAGGCGCCGCCGTGGCCGGCGCGGAAGGCGCGGGTGCCGGCGCAACGCCCTCGCCCGCGACGGCCGCAGGCTGCGCTCCCTGCGCGACGGCGTCGACGATGCCCGTGGATGCGGCGTCGCCCTGCCGCCTTGCGGCGATCGCGCGCGCGGCGCGATCGATGCGGATCGGCTCGAGCGCACGGTCGACGATCAGGCGCTCGAGCCCGTCGCCATCGGCATCGAGGACGAGCGAGAGCCCCTCGCCCGCGAAGCTGCCGGCGTCGGTGACGACGCGCACCGCGCGATCGCAGCGCACCTCGCCGAGAATGCCGTCGAACTGCGCCTGATCGGCGGTCACCACCACGGCGGGCGTGTCGCGGTCGGTGTCGATCGCGCTGCCGTCGGCCTTCGGCTTGAAGAGCCGCACCTCGACATCGTCCTCAAGCGTGCCCGACTCGAGCGCACGGCGCGGCACATAGGCGACGCCCTTGCGTGACGCGAGCGAGAGCACGCGGCCGTCCTTGAGGTAGATCACCGCGCGCGGCTCGCGCATCGACAGCTGGCTGCCGGGCAGCGGCTCGAGCTTCGTCGCGCTGTACTGCTGCGCGAGGCGTCCAGTCTCGTCGGCGACCTGGATCCACGCCCCCGATGCGAGGGAAACAGCCGTCTGGTCGGCCGATGCGCCCGAGGCGCGCGCGAGTTCTTCCGCGGAGGCGATCTGCGGCGGAAGAAGCTCCGCCGCGCCCTCGATCCGGCTCTTCTTGGTCGAGCGCGCGGAACCCTTGTCGAGGTTGATCGCGGCGACGATGACGAGAGCGGCAAACGCGGTCGCCGGGACGGCGAACATCCAGCCGCGGCGATAGCGCATGAAGTCGCGCACGCGCTGCAGCACGCCCTGCTCGCGCGCTTCGGATTGGCTCATCGCTCGCCTCCGGCGAACTCACGGTCGAAGGTGCGCACGGCCTCGGTCCAGCGCCCCTGCCCCTTCAGGATGTGCTCGATCGCCTCGCGCACGGCGCCCGAACCTCCGGGACGCGCCGTGACGAACTTCGCGACATCGAGGACTTCCTGCGCGGCGTCGCGCACGGCGATCGGCAGCCCGCAACGACGGAGGATCGGCAGATCGGGAAGGTCGTCGCCGATCATCGCGACCGCATCGGCCGCGATGCCGACTTCGCCGATCAGCCCCTCGAACGCAGCGCCCTTCTCCTTCGAGCCAGACACGACATGGCGCACGCCGAGCTCGCGCAGGCGATGGCGCAGCGCCATCCCGTTGCGGCCGGTGATGACGGCGGTCTCGTAGCCAAGCCGAGCCCACATGCGCAGCGCGGCGCCATCGCGCACATGGAAACGCTTGGTCTCGTGACCGGCGTCGTCGATGGCGATGCCGCCGTCGGTGAGCACGCCGTCGACATCGAGGCAAAGGAGCTTGATCTGCGCAAGAGCCACGAGACGAGTGTACCCGCTCGTACCCCCGTAGGTCTCGTCAAGGCATCAGGAAGAGGCCGAGCGAGAAGTACACGAGGGTCGTGGCCGTGTCGGCGATGACGAGCGTGACGGGACCGGCCGAGACGCTTGGATCGAGCCGCATGCGGTGCAGGATGATGGGGACAGCGCCGCCCACGCTCGATGCGAAGACCATGGTCAAGGCGACCGAGGCGCACATGGTGACCGCGCCTTGCGCGCCGATGCCCCAGAGGAGACTGACAAGGCCCACGATGACGCCCGATACGACCGCCAGGAGCGTGCCGGTCACAGCCTCGGTGCGCAGAATGCGCCACGGCGACTTCACCGGCTTTCCATCGGGGCTGCTGCCGACCGTCAGGGTGAGCGCCTGCATGGCGATGCTCTCGCTCAGGGTGAGCACGAGCGGCAGGAAGAACGCCAGAAGCACGACCGCCTGGAGCAGATGCTCGAAGCGCCACGCGATGAGCGCGCAGAGGATGCCGCCCACGATGTTGCAGAAGAGCCACGGCATCCGCATGCGGAAGCTCTGAAGCGGCGTGAGTTCGGCCGCATGCTCGATGTGGAGGCCAAGCGTCTGGAAGACCTGCCGCACGCGCTCGTGCTCGGCGCGCTCGAGGCTTTCGCGCGCATACTGCTCGACATCGATCGCGCCGACGAGGTGGCCTTCGTCGTCGACGACAGGCAGCGCGAGCAGCTTTGACTTCGCGAACAGGTCGAGCGCCTCGTCGAACGATGTGTGCATCGTGACCGGCACGACATCGCGCGTCATGACCTCGTGAATGCGGGCGGTCGGCGGCGAGAGCAGCAGCGCCCGCATCGACACCTGTCCCATCAGTCGATCGTCGTCGTCGAGCGCGTAGACATAGATGACCGGATGGTCGATCGTTCGCGAACGGAGTTCGTCGATGGCCTCCGCGATGGTCTGGTTCGCGTTGACGGCCGTCTGCACGGCGCGAAGCCCATGAAGAACCGCCGCGGAAAGCGCGGAGTTCGCAGAGAGCTTTGCCTGCCTCGTCCGAAGCATGTGAGAGGAGCGTAGCGAGCCGCAGGCGGTTTGTGGGGCGATGCGCCTGCGTCAACCGGGCGGAGCATCGGCGGCGCGCGCAGCCAGCAGCGCCGTCGCGATGTCGTAGAGCGCGTGCGTCGCGACCACGATGCCGAAACCCCGCAGCAGGAATACTGCGCCGAAGTAGACGCCTGCCGCGAAGTAGAAGGCGAATCGCTGCGCGATCAGCGAGCCGTCCTCGGCGTGCAGCGGGTGGTAGACCGTGAACGCGAGCGCGCTCAGCCCGACCGCGATGGCAACGGCGATCTTCCGGCTGAACTTGGCGAAATCCACGAGCGCCGCGAGCAACACCCAGATCAGGAGCAGGCGGAACACCAGTTCCTCGTAGATGCCCGCGCCAATCGACACCGCGATGCGGGCGCCGAGCGGCAGCGCACCGAAGTCATCGACGCCGGCGAGCGGCAGCGCGCGGACCGCCACCTGCGCGAGCACGAGCAGCGGAACCACCAGCGCCGCGCTCTCGAGGTACATGCGCCCGACGACGCCGAGATCCACGATCCAGGGGCCGCGCTGCGCCGCGTGCCAGCCGACGAGGATCGCGACAAGCAAGAGACCCGGCAGCGACAGCGCGGCGGCGTCGAAGCCAAGCGCGTCGAAGAGCCGGAGGATGCCCAGATGCGCACCGTTGGTGACAAGCCCCTCTGGCGACCGCAGCACGCGCACGAGCTCGTACTCGTAAAGCGCGATGAAGGGCAGCAGGAAGAAGAGGATCTCGAGCGGACGACGCGAGGCGTCGAAGTAGCCCTGCGAGACGACCTCGGAAAGCGACGACCCGCCGCGCGCCGCGAAGGCGAGGGCGGGTCGGTTGCTTTGGTTTCGGCGTTCGGCCATGCGGGAAGCGCTCGGCGCAGCCTGCGGGCATCGTCCACTCGAACGGAGGGCGTCGTGCGCGGTGACCTCGAGAAGGAATGCCTCGAGGAGGCACGCCTTGCGAGAGCGTGGCTCGCGGGATCAACCGCGACGCACGACGATCACTTCTTCTTCATCGCCGCGACCTTCGCAGCCATACGGCTCTTGCGGCGCGCAGCGGTGTTCTTGTGGATCGTGCCGGTGGCGGCGATCTTGTCGAGCGTGCGGGCAGCCTTGCGCATCTCCTTCTCGGCGGCCGCGGCATCGCCGCTGGCGACGGCCTTCAGGAAGTCGCCGGTGTCGTTCTTGATGCGACGCTTGCGCCACAGGTTGCGGGCGTTGCTCTTGGCGCTCTGACGAACACGCTTCTTGGCTGATTCGGTATTTGGCACGGTCGTTCCTGTCGCTTGCGGTTGACGCGCTGGCGCACGGCGGCGCCTCGCGGAGTGAATCGGGAATGATGCCGAAATCGGTCGCAGTTTGCAAGTCGCGGTCGCCCGAGACCTTGGGACACGCCCTCTCGGGGTGTCCACGGGGGTTCGGACACTCGGGCTGCCATGCTGCACAGGCGGGAATTGAACAGAAGTTGGGATAGATCCATGACCTACGCGCGGAAGGGCTCTGCATACTCCCATGCGCGTGAACAAGACCCGCACCCCCACTGCGATTTCGGCGCGATCCGAGCTCACGGACAGCCGCGAGGCCGCTCGCGAGCTTGCCGCTGAACTCCGCGCGGGGACGCTCGTCCGCCCCGACCTTCTGGTGGTGTTCGGTTCGTTTCACCACCGCGCGCTGTTCTCGGACGCGCTCGACATCCTGCGATCGGAACTGCACCCGTCGCATCTTCTCGCCTGCACGGCTCGGAGCGTGATCGCCAACCACCTTGAGCTCGAGGCGGGACACGGGATGAGCGCGATCGCGCTCTCGCTTCCGGGCGTGGTCGCGCGGCCGTTCTGGTTCGATGTCACCGACGGACCGCCTGCGGTGTGGAGCGAATCGTTCATCCGCGAGCGCGTGGCGCTTGCGCCGGACGAGGGCGATGCACACGGCATCATGCCCCACTGCGGCACTCTGATGCTGTCGGATCCATTCTCGATCCACACGGGCCAAGTCGCTGCTGCGATCGACCGCGCCGCGGGTCCTGCAGGCGCGCGCATCATCGGCGGCGTCGCGAGCGGCGCGAGCCATGCGGGGCTCAATGTCCTCGCCGTCGATCGGCGCATCGCTCACATGGGCGCGGTTGGCCTCACGCTCTTCGGCGACCTGAGCATCGATTGCGTGTCGAGCAGCGGATGCAGGCCGATCGGCTCGCCGCTTGTCGTCACCAAGGCCAAGGGAAACCAGATCCTCGAGCTCGGCGGGCGGTCGGCGCTGAAGGCGGCGCAGATGATGGCCGAGTCTCTTCCCGAATCCGAGCGCGCCCGCTTCTCGCAAGGGCTCCTCGTCGGAATCGCCGTGGACGCCGCGAAGCCGCGACTCGGGCGCGGCGACTTCCTCGTCCGCACCGTGCAGGGGCTCGACGCGGAGCGCGGGCTCATCGCCCTTCCCGAGCCGATCGCGGTCGGATCCACGATTCAGTTCCAGGTGCGCGACGCGTCCACCGCCCACGAGGACCTCGACATGCTCCTCGACAAGGAGATGCTGAAGGACGCACCCGCCGCCGCGCTGATCTTCGCCTGCCAGCTCCGCGGGTCGCGACTCTTCGGGCTTGGGGAGCACGATGCGGCGCTGATTTCCCGCCGATTCGGCGGGATCCCGGCGGCCGGCTTCCACTGCGCCGGCGAGATCGCTCCGATCGGGCCGCGCTCCTACCTCAACTCGCAAACCACGGCGATCGCGCTGTTTCGCGCGGGGCGGCACCGGACCGCCATCGTCTAGCCGCGGACCCGGCGCCCCCGGGGCTCCAGGCCACCAAATCCGACCTCCCCGCCTGCGTAGAGGCTGTGATTGACGGGAGCGGGCAAAGACCCGATACTCCGCGTCTCGGGTCTTGGGCCCATGGAGCTTTGCTGATGTCGTCTCGTACTTCTACTGGCGTGATCGTCGCACTGGTCGTGTTCGTCGTGCTGAGCGTCGCGCTGCTCGCCATCTCGATCATCCTCTACACCGGCAAGGACGCGGCCGAGAAGCGCGAGAACGAGGCTCGTGCCGAGCTCAGCGCGATCATCACCGCCGGCGAGCTCGGCAGCAGCGATGTCCAGGCGATGCGCCAGGGCCTCGGCAGCAGCAGCCTCTACTCGAAGATCTCCGAGGACAGCGCGGCAGTCAGCCGCTTCGTCACGGGCGACAGCGGCGCAAACCTCCCGAAGATGCGCGCCGACCTCGGCCTTGGCGAGAACGACACCGTTCGCGACGCGATGCGCAAGCTGAGCCAGGATCGCGATGCGCGCAGCCAGGAGGCCGCCAGCCTCAAGACGCGCGCCGCCGACCTCGACAAGGAAGTCCAGTCGCTGAAGGCGAAGCTCGTCGAGGCCGACAAGGCCCGTCAGGAAGCCATCGCCAAGGTGACCGCCTCGATCGAGAGCTACAAGACCGCAGCCGACGGCTACCGCAACGAGTTCGACTCCGCGAAGGCCGCGCTCGACCAGACCCGCGCCGACATGGAGTCGCGCTACGCGAGCGAGACCGCTGCCCTGCAGACCGAGCTCGACGGCCTCCGCGCCGAGCGCTCGGTGCTTGATCAGCGCATCGCCGCGCTGCAGCGCAAGGTCGAGGCAACCTCGACGAAGGCCGCGAACCCCGCCGCCATGGTGGATGCCCGCGTCGTCGACATCGATGCCAAGACCGGCACGCTCTTCATCGACATCGGTTCGAACAAGCGCGTCGTGCCAGGCATGACCTTCGAGGTCTTCGACGACGCCGCCGGCATCGTCGCGGCGGCCGACAGCGGCTCGCGCGGCAAGGCCAGCGTCCAGGTCATCAAGGTCGGCGACACCACCTCGACCTGCCGCGTCCTCCGCGGCTCGGGCAGCCGTCCGATCGTGAAGGACGATGTCCTCGCGAACGCCGTGTTCAACCCCGAGTACACCTTCAAGTTCCTCGTGCACGGCAAGTTCGACGCCAACGGCGACGGCAAGGCCACCACGGGCGAGGCCGACTATGTGAAGAGCCGCATCAAGGAATGGGGCGGCCAGGTCGTCGAGGGCGATGCCCTCACCGGCGACCTCGACTTCCTCGTGCTCGGCGTGGTGCCCCCGATGCCGGTTTCGCTCCCGTCGGACGCCACCGAGGCGCAGACGCTTGCCTACACCGAGCAGCGCGCGGCCCGCGAGCTGTACGACAGCCTCTTCCGCACCGCCTCCGACGCCGAGATCCCCGTCCTGAACTGGACGCGCTTCGAGGCGCTCACGGGAACCGTCAACCGCTGACGGCTCCTGCGGCGCACGATCGTGTCGCTTCCAACTGAACTCGCTCAATACGCGGCGGCCAGAACGGTCGCCGCGTTATTTTCGCCCTTCGATCCCGAGCAGAACATGGAGACCGCCCGCCTGGTTGGGCGGGTGTATGCGCGATGCTCGGCGAAGCGACGCGAGCGCGCGCGGAGCGGCGTCGCACGCGCATTCCCATCGATGCCGATCGACCTGCAGCGCCAGATCGTCGACACCTCGATCGGTCATATGTTCGGCCTCTTCATGGTCGATGCGTTCGCGATGCCGCGCGTGGTCGGTCATGAGAACTGGCAGGAGCGCGTGAAGCTCGGGAATGTCGGACGCGCGATGAAGCACCTGACGAGCGATCGCCCCGCCCTCTTCGTGACGGGCCATGTCGGCAACTGGGAGATCCTCGGCTATGTGCTCGCGCTCGTCGGATTCGAGATGACGGCGCTCGCGCGTCCGCTCGACAACCGCTTTCTGAACGACTGGCTTCTCGGCGTGCGCCAGAAGACCGGCCTCAAGGTCATCACCAAGTGGGGTGCGACCGACGAGATCCAGAAGGTGATCGAGTCTGGCGGGAAGGTCGGCTTCATCGCGGACCAGAACGCAGGTCAAGACGGGCTGTTCGTGCCGTTCTTCTCGCGACTCGCGTCGACCTACAAGTCGATCCCCCTGCTCGCGCTGCGCTACGAGCTGCCGGTGGTGTGCGGATACGCGCGCCGTCTCGATGGCGCGTTCCGCTACGAGCTGCGCGTGACCGATGTCATCGAGCCCGCCGACTGGGCCGACGCCGACGACCCGATGCTCTACATCGGCGCGCGCTTCAACCGCGCGATCGAGTGGATGATCCGCGAGAGCCCCGACCAGTACCTCTGGGTGCATCGACGCTGGAACTCGCGCCCAAAGCACGAGCGCGAGGGCACGCCGATGCCCGCGCGCCTCACGCGCAAGCTCGAGGCGCTTCCATGGATGACCCCCGCTCTGCTTGCGGAACTGGCGAAGCCGCTCGGCGAATCCGTCGATCCTGCGGCGCTTCGGGTCGAGGGCGCACCGCACGCGATCGACCCGCGCTACCGTGTGCCTTGAGGGCGCCATGCCGAACCGCTTCGCGAACCGCACCATCGCCATCGTCGACGACGATCCCGACATCCTGCAGTCGATGGAGCTGGCGTTCCGGCACGAGGGCGCGCGGGTCCTGACGGCGACCGACGGCCTCGGCGGACTTCACCTCGTGCGCGAGGAGAAGCCGGACCTCCTCGTCCTCGACATGATGCTGCCGCGAAGCTCGGGGCTCCTCGTGCTGGAGAAGATGCAGGAGGAACACCTTTCGCTTCCCGTCATCATGGTCACCGCCAACCAGGGCAAGCGCCACCGCGAGTTCGCGCTCGGGGTGGGCGCCAGCCGGTATCTCCTCAAGCCAATCTCGCTCGTCCGACTGCTTGAGACCGCCGAGAGCCTGCTCGCGCCGGGCGTCACGGGTTCTGGGCCTGGCACGGGCGCGTGAGCCGACAGGCACCATTCCCCTGCTGCGCTTCGGCTATTCTTGCCGCCACACGCCGCGCGGCGTCGAGCCTTCCATGCGCTACACCATCCACAAGATCCGTCCGAAGCGCGATGGTGGTGGCATGCTTCCGCTCGGCACGCGCTCCGAGGTCGTGGCTGCGTTCGCGCGAATGAACACGGCGCCCGATGCGGATGGCAGCCGGTTCCTCTTCGGTCCCGGCATGCGCGTCGAACTCGCGCTCGATCCGGAGTCGCCCAACCGCGCCACGGTGCTGTCGGCCGAGGTGAAGGTCGCAGAGGAAGAGCTCTTCGAGATCATCTTCCAAGGCACGCAGCAGGAGTTCCCCGGTCTCCTCGCGAAGACGATCCGCCGTCATGGATGGCATCTCCTCAACCTCGAGACGGGCTCGTGCTACCCGCCGATGCCGGTCGAGGATGACGACTGAACGAGACGACGGCTCGGATGGATGCCTCAGGCTGGCAGAATGCCGACGGCGCGAAGGAGCGCCTTTCGATGAGCGACGCTGCGAACGAAATCGACAACTCGGATCCCGCCCGACTCCGTGAAGGCGTGGCTCGCGCTGTCGATTTCCGCGGCGATGTGACGATCGTCACCGTCGACGGACGCACCGTCATGGGCTACGCGTTCGACGCGCGGCTCGGCGCGGCGCCCGACGCGACGAAGGACGAGATTCGCGTGCTTCCCGCCGACTCGAACGAGCGCGTGCGCGTGCCGCTCGCGTCGATCAAGAGCCTGGCCTTCACCGGCAAGGACGCCGCGAGCGGCAAGAGCTGGGAGAACTGGATCCGCCGCTACGCGGAGAAGAAGCTCGCCGGCGAGGCGGCGAGCATCGAGTCGGAAGCGCTCTGATCGCGAATCTGCGCGGGGCGTCCTGTATGGCGCCTGTTGAGGGCGCCCCACGGGCGATTTTGTTCTCGGGCGTGCGAAAGCCCAAGGCAAAGACTTGCCGTTGGCTCCCTTCCCTGCCATCATTTCCCCCTCAGTGACTCCTATGGAGCGCCGCGTTCGCTTCAACATCAACCCCGAGGATTTGACGGGAGCGGGTCGATCGGCCGATGCGGCCGCGAAGGGCGTTGCCACGGGCACCGCGGGCGCCCTCTCGGCCGACCTGGCGGGCGACGGCTCGCTCGAGCACCTTGCCCCCGACGCCGCCCAGAAGGCGCTGGCGGAGGCCCGGGCGCTCCTGACCGAACTGCTGGCCAACCGCGCGATCGTGGAGAACAAGCTGGCCGAAGACCGCCGGCTGGATCCGATTCGCCAGGTCACGGGCAACAGCTCGCTGGAGGTTGCGATCGCCTCGACCGAGGACTTCATCCGCCAGCTTGAGGTGGCGGCCCAGAAGACCGGCCAGGTCGCGCAACAGCCCACCCCCGCCGCTGGACGGGCCTGAGGACGCGCGCGCGGCGTCATCGATGCAAGCGTTGTTCGTTCGGACACGCGGTCACGCGGCCGCGATCGGCTTCGCGCGTTCCGGGCACAGTTCGCGCACCAGCGTCGACACCTTGGCGGCGTCGCGGCTGCGGCGGCTCGGCGTGAGCTGCTCGAGCATCGACTGCACCCACTTCGGCTCCGGCGCCGCGAGGCCCCAGATGCGGATGTCGGGATGGCGCGACTCACGGATCGTCTCTGCGTCGAGCGCGAGCTCCTCGTAGAGCTTCTCGCCCGGGCGTGCGCCCGTGTAGCGCACGAGCATCTCGCTCGGACGCGTGCCGCCGTCGGTGTCCTCGGGGAAGACCGGCGTCAGGCCGTGCATCTCGATGAAGCGGCGCGCGAGATCGACGATCTTGAACGGCTCGCCCATGTCGAGCACGAACACCTCGCCGCTCGACGCGGAGCGGTCGGTGAGCGCGGCGGCCTGGATGACAAGCGCGGCGGCCTCGGGAATCGTCATGAAGTAGCGCGTCATGCGCGGATCGGTGATCGTCAGCGGACCGCCGTCCGCGATCTGGCGCTTCCAGGTCTCGAGCACGGAGCCGGAGCTGCCGAGCACATTGCCGAAGCGGACGAGCGAGCATGCGGTGCTGCTCGTGCGGTTCACATACTGGACATAGAGCTCGGCGAGGCGCTTGGTGGTGCCCATCACCGAGGTCGGGTTGACCGCCTTGTCGCTCGAGACCATCACGAAGCGCTCGGCGCCCACGGCGACCGACGCGTCGACGACGCTCTGCGTGCCGAACACATTGTTGTCGACCGCAAGCGCGGGGTGGTCTTCCATCATCGGCACATGCTTGTGCGCGGCTGCGTGGAAGACGATGTCGGGCTCCTCCTCGCGGAAGAGGTCAAGCGTGGCCTCTGCGTCCACCACATCGTGGAGCGCGGCGCGGCGCGCGAGGTTCGGGTAACGGCGTGCGATCTGGCGGTCGATCTCGAACAGCGCGTTCTCGCTGCGCTCGACCATGACGAGCTTGCCCGGGTTGAAGCGCGCGACGATGCGGCAGAGCTCGCTGCCGATCGAGCCGCCCGCGCCGGTGACGACGACGGTGCGTCCGCCAACGACGGCCTGGATCGCCTTCTCATCGACCGAGCGCGGAGGCCGACCGATCAGGCGCTGGAGATCGATGTCGATCTCCGTGCGCGGGCCGACGCCTGCGAGCTGGTCCTCGAGACCGGGCATGTAGCGGTCTGCGACGCCGAGGCGACGGAGACGCGTGCGGATCGCGATCAGCTGCTCCCACATCGGGGCGGGCAGCGTGACAAGGGCAAGGTCGGGGTGGTTGGTGGCGCAGATCGTCTCGAGGTCCTCGAGCACTCCGAGCACCGGCGTGGCGCCCGGATGCGAGGCGGCGCCACTGCGCCGCGCGCCGATCTCGACACGGCCGAGGATGCGAGGCGACCCTCCGATCGATGTTCCCTCGAATAGCGCGAGTTGCTGCTCGAGCAGGTCGCAGGCTGCTGGGGGACCGATCAGGATGGCGGTGCTGCGCATGGTTGGCTCTTGGAAGCGCGTCATGGGGTCATGAGCGGATCGTGCTGGTCGTGCCGCCCGTACCGATTGGGACGGCATGTCTCAGAACTGGGTATCGGCCTACGGGGCCCGAGGCTGTAGCCAAAGCGCCGAAATCCGACCGACCTTGGGATAGGCGCTGAAAGTTGCGCCGAGGCTGCGTTTCGGGGCTCATGGAGGCCCCCGAGATGGTCGAACCTTGACCGTGCCGTTGGCGCATTTGGGCGCCTGCGAAGGCCTCGGCGAAACCCAGGCGCCCGATCCGTCGGACGCCACGGGGAGAAGTCCGCCGGCCAGCCCAGCGATTCCCCCTAGGATGGGGTTTCTGAAGCAAATACCCGCCTCGAGGCGGGACTTCGACCGACCCGCACCAGAAGGCGCACCTTGAAGATCCTCGTCACCGGCGGCTGCGGCTACATCGGCTCCCACGCAGCGCTGCGCCTGCTCGAGGACGGGCACTCGGTCACGGTCATCGACAACCTGTTCAGGGGTCATCGCGCCGCGGCCGACCTGCTCGCGAACGAAGGCGGTGCGCGCTTCCGCTTCGTCGAGGCCGACATCCGCGACACCGACGCGCTCGTCCGCACCATGCGCGAGCAAGGCACCGAGATCGTCATCCACTTCGCTGCGCTCACCTATGTCGGCGAGAGCGTCGAGAAGCCCGCCGAGTACTTCTCGAACAACCTCGAAGGCGGGCTCTCGATCCTGCGGGCGATGCGATCGGCGGGCGTGGATCGCATGGTGTTCTCATCGACTGCCGCGACCTACGGCGAACCGCCGCAGGATGCGATGCCCATCACCGAGTCGACGCCACAGCGACCAGTCAATCCCTACGGCGACGCAAAGCTGCAGTTCGAGATGGCGCTCCGCGATGAATGCGCGTCGTCGGACCGATCGCGGCCACTCGCAGCGATCGCGCTGCGCTACTTCAATGTCGCGGGCGCGGATCCGAATGGCCGCCTCGGGGAGGATCACCGACCGGAGACGCATCTCGTCCCGATCTGCCTCGAGGTTGCGCTCGGAAAGCGCCCGCACCTCACGATCTTCGGCGAAGACTATCCAACGCCCGACGGGACCTGCATCCGCGACTATGTGCATGTGGTCGATCTTGTCGACGCGCATGTGGCCGCGCTCGCTGCGCTCGAGCCCGCGAAGTTCAAGTGCTGGAACATCGGCATCGGCCGCGGGTACTCGGTGCGCGAGGTGCTCGAGAGCTGCCGCCGTGTGACCGGCCACGCGATTCCAGCCCGACTCGGCGAACGCCGCGCGGGCGACCCGCCGGCGCTCTACGCCGACCCTGGCTCGATCCGACGCGACCTTGGTTGGAAGGCGCGTTTCACCGATCTCGACGAGATCGTGGCCACCGCATGGCGCTGGTACCAGGCGCATCCGAACGGATACCGCTGACGCGTCGGCAACAACGGACCTCAGCGTCCGAGCGGGAAGCTCAGGCCGATTCCGACCGAAAGGCTGTCGAGCCCTGGATTGTTCGGGCCGGTCTGTCCGTTCGAGATGTGGAACCAGCCGACCTTGCCGACGACGCGCGCGCCGTCGCCGATCTCGTAGGTCACGCCGAGCGCGGCGCGCGGCGTGAAGTCGTAGTTCGTTCCGCCCGAGGGCACCTCGTCGCTGAAGCCGGCGAAACCTGCGCCGCCCTCGATGAACAGCGAGTACTTCTCCTCACGCACGAAGTGCCAGCGCGCGAGAAGGCCCAGGCCAAAGCCCCACGAGTCGTCGTTCTCGGCGTCGATCACGAGACCTTCGACGAAGGCTCCGAACGAGACGCCATCGGCGACGAACCAGTGCACGCCGGCATCGAGCACGCCGAGCGTGGTGCCGTCGAAGTCGAAGGCGGGACCGAGCGTGAACTCGAAGTCGAGCGTGTCCGCGCTGCCGTAGGCGCGCGCCGGCTCCTGCGCGGGCTTCGGCGCGTCGGCCGCGGGCGCGGCGTCGGCCTGCTGCGACAACGCGCCGAGGATCGATGGATCCGCGATCGATGGCTCGAGGTGGAACGCGCCGGCGAGTGCGACCGAAGAGAAGAACATCGGCGCGAGTGGCGCGAACATCGAGACAAGGATGCGGTTCTGGTTCATCTGCGCATCATCCACGCCTTGCGTCGGCGCGCAAGGCGCAAGGGTGCTCGGAGTCGCGGGGAATTCACCCTGCTCACGCGGATCGAAACTCGGAGCGAATGGCCTCGTTGATCGCCGCATTGGCAGGCGGCCACTCGAACGACTCGAGCTCCGCGACGCCGATCCAACGCACCTCGCCCGAGCCGAGCGCCCGCGCATGGGCGTCGGCACGGACCTCGACGAGAAACGCGTGAAGACGCACGCTCTTCTCGCGGACAACGGTTGGATCGGTGTGGGCGACCACCACGATCCCGCGCGGCGGACCCAGGACCTCCGCTGCGCCAAGGCCGACCTCCTCCTCGACCTCACGCAATGCGGCGGCGACGGCGGCCTCGCCTGGCTCGATCTTGCCGCCCGGGAACTCCCAGAGACCCCCTCGCACCGCTGTGGCGTGGCGCCGCGCGATCAGCAGCTGCACCGCCCCCGCGACCCGTCGGAAGACCACGGCGACCGCCACCTCGACCCATCGAGTCGAGTTGAGCTGACCCTCAGGCCGCAGGGCGTCTTGGTTACGGGACGGGACGGGGTTCGTCATGGACGCAACATGTTCTCTGGAATGAACTTAGACGATTCGCGCCGAACACGCCGAATCACGCTTCTCACCATTGACCACGCGCCCCCGACATCGGTACCGTGCAAGGGCACCTGCGGTGTGGCTCTGAGCCGAACCGAAGGCTGCCTCGACATACATCCCGTGAAGTGAACGAATCGAGATCTGCTCGCTGCTCTGTTCGCGGAATGAAGTGCACCGCCCTGAACGGCGATCGCATGTGCCTGTCGAGATCATCCCAGTCCATCCACGCCCTCACGGGCTGTCGGAACCCCGTCCGGAGCGAGTCGGAGCGCGCCGGACGGGTCTTTTTTTACCGCCGACGCATCAGGGCGCGGGTGCAGGTGGCGTGTCGAGCGCGGGGTCCGCTGGCTTGCCTTCGACACTGTCCTGCAGCTTCTTCAGCTCGGCCTTCCCAGCCTTCTGCCCATCGTTGTCGCCGCCGACGATGCCGTCCTTGCGCATCGACTCGCCGCGCAGGCGGTCGCGCAGACCGGTCGCGCGGTCGACGAGCGCGTTCTCCGAGTCGTCACGCTGCACCAGCGTGAACTTCCATCGCGTTTCGTTGCGCGCGTTGATCGGCAGGATCTCGACGATCAGGTCGAGGGGGACGGTGTCCCAGATCGGACCGTCGGTGGTGGCGGGCGTGACGAGCGGCTCGTAGCCCTCCTTCTCGATGCGAAGGTCGTAGGTGCCCTCGTGCGTGATCGCGAGATCGACCGGCGTGCGGCCGACCTGCGCGTCGTTCACCCATACGAGCGCGCCCTGCGGCTCGGTGTCGATCCAGATGCGTCGCTCGACGCATCCGCCAAGCGCAAACGCGGCGAGAGGCGCTGCGACGAACGCGGCGCGGGCAGGCGGAAACATGCATGCGAATCGTGCCATGAACGCGTCCTCAGTCGAATTCGTCGCCACGGAAGGTCGACGCGAGATACGCATCGCGGACGCCCTGGTCGTTGATGATCTCGCGCGGGCTTCCCTCGCGCAGGTTGCGGCCTTCATGGATGATGTAGGCGCGGTCGCAGATGCGGAGCGTCTGCTGCACATTGTGGTCGGTCACGAGCATGGCGATGCCATCGTCTGCGAGGCGGCGCACCTCGGCCTGCAGTTCCTCGACCGTGTGCGGATCGACCGCCGCGAACGGCTCGTCGAGCAGCATCAGCTTCGGGCGCGTCACGAGCGCGCGCGCGATCTCGAGGCGGCGTCGCTCGCCGCCCGAGCAGGTGCGAGCCTCATCCTTGGCCTTGTGCAGAAGTCCGAACTGCTCGAGCAGCTCGTGCGCGCGTCGCTTGCGCTGCGGCCGCGCGAGCGCCTGCGTCTCGAGGATCGCGAGCAGGTTCTCCTCGCACGACAGTCGCTGGAAGACGCTCGGCTCCTGCGAGAGATAGCCCATGCCCGCGAGCGCGTGGCGGTACATCGGCTCGCGCGTGACATCGTTGCCAGCGAAGCGCACGCTGCCGCCTTCCGGCGTGATCATGCCGATCACCATGCGGAACGAAGTCGTCTTGCCGGCGCCATTGCGGCCGAGCAGGCCGACGACCTCGCCGGCGTTGACATCGAAACTCACGCCATCGACGACGCGTCGACCGTTGTAGGCCTTGAGAAGGTTGCGGGCTTCGAGAAGCGGCACGCGCGCAGTGTAGCGGCTCGATTCACGGGACTGCCCGCAGGATCGCGGGGTAGCGGAACAGCTCGCCGCTTCCGCCCGCAACCGCGCCCCGCACGAGCGAGACGAGCTGCACAGGCACCCACGCGAGGAGGACCGCCCAACCCAAGCACGGCACGCAGAGCAGGACGAGCAGGGTCAGGATCACATTGACCACTTCGCGTCCGTGGTCGTCGATCAGCGGCGACCGGCGGCGGAACGCAAGCCAGAGGAGAAGCGGAATCAAGGGCGCGAACGGACCGAGCACCGCGGCGAGGATCGGCCAGAGGTGCATCGAGGCCGCCACCACGCGGTCGACATCGCCAGCCTCCGCATCGCGCACGCGGCCATCGGGCGTGAGCCTCCAGCGCTCGACGAGCGCGCGCGAGGGCTCCACCGTGCGCGCGACGGCCGGCGAACGCGGGTTGGTTCCGACCGAGAGGCCGAGCTCGAGGACAACCTTCCGCCCGTTCTCCCGCTTGGCGGGATCAGGGCTCTGCGAGGGGTCGGGGGCGCCGGGGTCAGTCTCTGCCATCGGAACGGGACGGCTCGTTCGGGAAACGCCGGCGCTCGCTTTCGCTGCGACCAGTGTCGCCAGCGCGATCGACGGAATCGGCCTGATCCAGGCCCTCCTCGCTGTCGACGGGCTCGGACGCGCCGTCGCCCGCGCCCCCGGCGTCGAGCTCGGACGCCTCGTCGCGGCGATCGACTTCATCGGGGGCGCCGCGGAGTTCGATGACGACTCGGTCGATGCGCGTCGGGCTTGCCTCGAGCACCTCGAACACCGCCTCCGGGGTCTCGTCACGCTCCCCCGCCTCCGGAACGCGACCGAACCGGTCGAGCAGGAAACCCGCGACGGTGTCGTAGTCGGCGTCCTCCGGCAGCGAGAGCCCGAGGCGCTCGTTCACCTCGGCGATCGTCACGCGACCATCGGCGGTGTAGCGGCTGGAATCGACGCGCAGCATGATCGGCGGAACCTCGTCATGCGGCTCGTGCTCGTCATGGATCTCGCCCACGATCTCCTCGAGGACATCCTCGATGGTGCAGAGGCCAGAGGTGCCGCCGTACTCGTCGACGACGACGGCCATGTGCACCTCGCTCACCTGGAAGTCGCGCAGGAGCTCGCCGATCGGCTTCGTTTCCGGCACACGGAGCGGCTCGCGCAGGATCGAGCGAAGCGCAATGCCGTCGGTGCTCTGGCCGAAGTACCGAACGAGGTCTCGCACATAGAGGATGCCGACGATCGTGTCGAGGTTCTCGCTGTAGACGGGGATGCGCGAGTGCGCGATGGCCGCGATCTGCTCGCGGATCGATGAAAGGCTGTCGGTGAGTTCGATCGCCTCGACATCGGTGCGCGGCGTCATGACGCTTGCGACCGTGGTCTGGCCGAACACGACCGCGCGCTGGAGAAGCGTGGCGGCAACGGGGTCGATCTCGCCCTCGCGCTTGTGATCCTCGATCGAGTGGAGGAGTTCTTCCTCGGTCTCGTCCTCACGGAGGTTGGCGCCCGACAAACGGCGAACGACCTCGTCGATGAACCCGACGGCCGCAAGCAGCGGCCCCACCACCACCATCGTGAGCTGGATGAACGGAAGGCTCGACGCGATGACAGCGTAGGTCGCATGGCGCGCGATCGCGGAACTCAGGACGCTGGTGAAGAGCCAGATGAGCGCGACCGACACGAGCGAGGTGCCGATGAGACCGGTGACGGTGATGCGTGCGGCCTCGCCGAATCCCTCGAAGAGGACGAGGACGAGCGAGAAGGTGACGACGCGGCCGACCGTGCGGAAGAGCGCGACGGCGTGCGACGCCTCCATCATGCGGTCGAGCAGCCAGCGGCCGCGACCAAGGATGCCGCGCGACTCGAACTCCTCCTCGAGACCGGCGCGGCTCGCCTGGACGAGCGCGAGGTTGAGCGACGAGAAATAGCTCGTGGCGCCCACGGTCGCGATGATCGCAAGGACAAGGTACGGGTTCACGGGAGGCGTTCCTCCGACTCGGTCGGGGGACTAGCGTACACCATCCCGATTCCTGCAGCCGCGAGAATGCGATCCTCCTCGGCATGGATGCGCGCGGCTTCCGCCTCGGACTCGTCGCGGAAACCGCAGGCATGCAGCGTTCCGTGGACGGCATAGAGCAGGATCTCGCGGTCGACCGCGTGCCCGCGCGCGGCGGCCTCGCGCGCGGCGACATCGACGCACACGATGAGATCGGCCTCGACGGCGGCGGCCGCATCGGACTCGTCGTGCGCGGGGAAGCTCATCACATCGGTGGTGCCCGCGATGTTCATGTAGCGCCGGTGCGCGGCGTCCATCGCCTCGTCGCCGACGAGGAGCGCATCGACGCGCGCGATCGCGCGCGGGAAGTGCGGAACGAGCGATGCAAACGCGCGCGAGAGTGCGCGCGGATCGATCGCGGCGGGACAACCCTCGCCACGGTGGAACGCGATTGCGGACGACGCGCTGCTCAACGCGCGACCGTCAGCGGGATACCGCCGACGGCGACCGAGTACGGCTTCACGCGCGCCTCGAACTCACCGCGGTACTTGTTGACGATCGTGCGGATCGCCCAGTTGTTGCCGTCGGCGAGGCCGCAGATCGTGGTGCCGGGCGAGAGACCCATCGAGCCCGCGATCTCGAGGAGGAGATCGAGGTCCTTGGTGGTCGCATCGCCGCGCTCGATGCGCGTGATGAGCTTGAAGATCCAGCCCGCGCCCTCGCGGCACGGCGTGCACTGGCCGCACGACTCGTTCTTGAAGAACCGAGCGATGTTGCGGGCGACGGCCACCATGTCGGTGTCCTCGTCGAAGATCGTCGGGCACGCGGTGCCGAGGCCCATCACATCGCAGCGGCGGCCGATGTCGAAGTCCATCGGCGCGTCGTACTGGTCGGGGCCGAGGACGCCCATCGAGACGCCGCCGGCGATCGCGCCCTTGAACTTCTTGCCGCCGCGCATGCCGAGGCAGAACTTCTCGACGAGTTCCTTGAGCGGAATGCCGAGGTCGCACTCGTAGACGCCCGGACGGTTCACATGGCCGGAGACGCCCATCAGCTTCGGGCCGTAGCTCGGCGCCCCGCCGATGTTGCTCTCGCAGCCGAGGCCCTTCCACCACGCGAGGCCCTTGTCGACGATCGGGCTCACGGCCGCGAGCGTCTCGACATTGTTGATGATGGTCGGGCGTCCGAAGAGGCCCTTCACAGCGGGGAACGGCGGCTTGAGGCGCGGCCAGCCGCGGCGACCTTCGATCGCCTCGAGGAGACCGGTCTCTTCGCCGCAGATGTAGGCGCCGGCGCCGCGGTGGAGATAGCAGTCGACGGCGAACTTCACCTTGCCGTTCATGAGCCCCTGCTTGCCGAAGATGCCCTTCGCGTAGGCCTCCTGGATCGCGCGCTCGACGACCTTCGCCTGGTGGTGGTACTCGCCGCGGATGAAGAAGTACGCGGTGTCGAGCTGGCAGGCCCAGCAGGCGATCGCGATCCCCTCCATGATGATGTGCGGGTCGTAGTCGCAGAGCAGGCGGTCCTTGAAGGTGCCGGGCTCGGCCTCGTCGCAGTTGATGCAGAGGTAGCGGCGGCCGCCATCGGGCGGCGGAAGGAACGACCACTTGAGGCCGCACGAGAAGCCTGCGCCGCCGCGGCCGCGGAGGTTCGCGTCCTTGACGAGGTTGACGATGTCGGCGGGCGTCATCTCGAGCGCCTTCTCGAGGCTCTTGTAGCCGCCGGTCGCCATGAATTCATCGACGCCGACCGTCTTGCGGGTCTTCGGGTCGCCCCAGGGGAAGGTGGGGATGCGCTTCGTGAGGACAGGCTCGGTCATTGGCATCGGGAACTCGCAGTCAGCGTGATTTGTCTTCGGTCTTGCCGCCGTTGTCGAGCGGCTCGTAGATCACTTCGTCGATCGTGGTCCTGCGCAGGATGTAGTCGCCGCGCCTGACCTCCTGCACTTTCCTGCCGACCTCGCGGGTCACCCCGCCTGTCGGTTCCTCCGCTGGCGCTTCCAGCGGCCTGGGCTCGTCGAGCCCTTCCACGATTCCGCGGAAGAAGCCCTCGATGTTGTCGAGCAGCGAGGGCTTGCCGCGCTGTTCATCGGGCGCGGGCATCAGTGATGTCCGCCGCCGTTTCCACCCTTCGCAGCCCCATTGGAGGCCTCGTCGATGAGCTTGTCGACCGTCTCGATCGTGAGGTTCTCGTGGAGCTTCTCGTTGAAGAGCGCGACCGGCGCGGTGTCGCACGAGCCGAGGCACTCGAGGGTGAGCAGCGTGAACTTGCCGTCGTCGGTGGTCTCGTGCGGCTCGATGCCGAGGCGGTTGCGCACATGGTCGACGAGCTTCTGGTGGCCGCAGACCTCGCAGGCGATCGACTGGCAGATGCCGATGACGCACTTGCCGACCGGCTCGGTGTGGAACTCCTCGTAGAAGGTCACGGTGTCCATCACATCCGCGGGCTTGATCGAGAGGAACGACGCGATCTCGACCATCGCCTGGTACGGGATGTGGCGGTACTCGTGCTGGATCTC
>JBEAUK010000063.1:0-12386 GCA_041161465.1 Planctomycetota bacterium
CTTGATCTCGTCGCTCACCGCGCCCGGGGTGTTCGCGTGGCCCGACGCCAACGCGCCGGGCGCGGGGAGCGCCGAGATCAAGCGCGCGACCCTCGCGCGCCCGCCGCGTGCGCGCGCGGGCACGCCCGAGGAGGCCGCGAAACTCGTGCGCTTCCTCATGCTCGATGCGTCGTATCTCACGGGTGTGACGATCCGCATCGACGGCGGCCGCTCGCTGCGTTGATGGCGCGTCGTTGCCCGGGCGAAGCCCGAGCGCGTTGCGTCAGAGTCGACAGCCAGAACGGGTGCCACTGCCGCCAGTCTTCGTTGTGCTCGCGCATCGCGCTCGTCAGCCGTCGTTCGGCATCTCGCGCAGCGCCGCGTCGACGCGGACGCGCTCGGCATCGCCGCCATCGAGCGCGGCCAATCCCTCGAGCGCGGCAGCCGCGCGCGTGCGGTCGCCGGCGCGGGCGAGCGCAAGCGCGAGTTCGGCGCGCGCAAACGCGCTGTCGGGCGCGGCGTCGACCGCCGCTTCCCACGCGCGCGCGGCGCCGGCACGATCGCCTGACGCACGCAGCGCTTCGGCAAACGCCTGCGCGATCGGCAACTTGGCACGATCGGCCGGCGGCAGCGCCGAAAGCGCCCGCGCTGCGTCGCCTGCGCGCCCGTCGGCGGTCAGTGCGCGTGCAAAGATCAGCCGGAACTCAAGCGCCTCGCGGTCGCGCGCGATCGCAACGCTTGCGCGCTCGACGGCGCGCGGCGCGTCGTTCCGCAGGATCGCAAGCTGTGCCTCGAGCGCGGCGCTCCAGCCGTCCTCGGGCGCGTTCGCGGCATGCCGCGCGATCAGCGTCTCTGCGCGCGCGAGATCGCCCGTGCCGACCGCAAGCGACGCGGCAGGAAGCAGCGTCTGCAGGTCATCGGGCGCGATCGCAAGCGCGCGGTCGTAGAACTCGAACGCCGTCTTGGTGTCGCCCGCCCGGCCAGCGAGCAGTGCGGCGAAGCGCAGCCGAACCGCGTCCGGCGGCGTGACGGCCGCCGCGCGCGCGGCCTCTGCGCTCGCCTCGCGCACAAGCGCAGCGCGCGTCGCGCCGGCCAACTCGCCCTTCGCGAGCTCGGCGTGGGCGAAGAATGCGCGCGAGGCGATCTCCGCGATGCGGGCGCGTGCCGCGTCCTCGTCGCCCACCGAGTCGCGCAGCTTGCGTGCGAGCAACTCGGCCTCGCGGGTGCGACCGGCTTGCAGGAACTTCTCGATCGCGTCGGAAGCGTCCTCAAGCTCACGCGACGAGATCGCGGCGCGCTGCGGCACATCGGGCGCGACCGCGGCATCGCGACCGCAACCGAGCGACAGCGCAATCGCGACGAGGGGCGTGAGTGCGTGGCGCATGCGAAGCCTCATGGCACAGCCCGATCGGTCAGCGTTGGCACAGGCACGCGATTTCGATGCAGGCTTTACTGCTCAAGGCTCATGGCGGCCACCTGCAACGCGACGCCGACGACGATGCCGACGATCAAGCATCCGACCGAGACCCAAAGCGCGACCTTGGCGTGGCGCTCCTGGCCGGGCTGCTTCATGGCGATCGTCGCACAGATGATCGCAGGGATGCCGGTCAGGCAACCGCAGCCGAGGCCAAGTCCGCCGAGGATGTACGCGGTGATCACCAGCCCGCTTGGGCCGGAGGGGACTGGGGTCGTCTGCTGATAGACGCCAGGTGCTGGCCACGATGTCGGCGGCGGCGCGGCAGGGGTGCCGCCGGGCAGCTCGGACGCGTACACCCAGTTCGGCATGCCTTCCTTCCAGACATACGCGTTCGGCGGAATCATGCCCTGCGCGCGCATGTTCTCGAAGTCAGCCTCGGAGTAAGGGCCAGCTTGGTTTCCGTCGATGTTGACATACCAGTTCGCCATGGGAGTCTCCGTGGGCTTGGCCGCGTCAGGCGGCAGGAACGCGCTTTATCTGCGCTCGCGAGGGGCTGTGTCAAGCGGCGTATGATGCGCGCCCCCAAGCAAGGTAGGTCCGATGAACGCAGGAAGTGCCGCCGTGACGCCAGCAGAACCGCAACGCCCCTCGACCGAGCTCCCGAAGGCGTATGTGCCGTCCGAGGCGGAGGGCATCGTCCGCGCGCGCTGGGACGACGCGCGCTGCTTCCACGCCACGCCATCGGCGCCCGGCGAGGCCTACACGATCTTCATCCCGCCGCCGAATGTCACGGCCGCGCTTCACCTCGGCCACGCCTTCAACAACTCGCTGCAAGACCTCCTCACGCGCTACCACCGCATGAAGGGCGCCAACACGCTCTGGATGCCCGGCACCGACCACGCTGGCATCGCCACGCAGACGGTCGTCGAGAAGCGCCTCCTTCTCCAAGGGAAGAAGCGCACCGACTTCACGCGCGAAGGGTTCGTCGAGAAGGTGCAGGAGTGGAAGGACGAATACGAGGCCACGATCCTCGGGCAATTGAAGTCGATGGGCTGCTCGTGCGACTTCGACCGCACGCGCTTTACGATGGACGAGACCTGCGCGACGGCGGTGCGCCACGCGTTCTGCACGCTGTTCCGCGACGGCCTCATCTACCGCGGCAAGCGCCTCGTGAACTGGGATCCCGTCACGCAGACGGCGCTCGCCGACGACGAGGTCGAGATGGAGGAGGTCGACGGGCACTTCTGGTACCTGCGCTATCCGCTTGCGGATGGCTCCGGCCATGTCACGGTCGCGACCACGCGCCCCGAGACGATGCTCGGCGACACCGCCGTCGCGATCAACCCGAAGGACCCGCGCGCGGCGGCGCTGCGCGGCAAGAAGCTGCGGCTCCCGATCGTCGGCCGCGAGATTCCGGTCGTCGAGGACGACTATGTCGTGATGCCCGCGTCGATGGGCGGCGACCCCGCCGATCCGAAGGCGCAGTTCGCGACGGGCTTCCTCAAGGTCACGCCCGCGCACGACCCGAACGACTGGGACATCGGCCAGCGCCACGCGCTCGCCGCGATCAATGTCATGGCGCCCGACGGCTCGATCAGCGACCGCCACGGCTGGATGGATGTCTCGGCCGAGGCGCGTGCGTTCGTCGGCCTGTCGCGCGAAGAGGCGCGCAAGAAGATCGTCGCGTGGTTCAAGGCGAACGGCCTCCTCGAGGACGCGAAGCCGTACCGCCACTCGGTCGGCCACTCGTACCGCTCGCATGTGCCGGTGGAGCCGTACCTCAGCGACCAGTGGTATGTGCGCGTGACCGACGACCGCCTGCGCGGCACGGCGCTGCGCGCGATGGCGAAGGACCAGGTCGAGGGCGCGCTGCCGGCGGCCGTCGCCGCCGGGCCTGCGATGGCCGGCGACGGCGAGCTGCGCTTCTTCCCCGCGCGCTACGCGAAGAACTTCCAGATGTGGCACGAGAACATCCGCGACTGGTGCATCTCGCGCCAGCTGTGGTGGGGGCACCGCATTCCCGTCTGGTCGAAGCGCGGCGAGGCGAGCGCGCTCGCGTCGCACCTCGGCATGCTCGCGTCGCTGCCCGCGTCGCGCGCCACCGTGCGCGTGTCGCGCGTCGCCGACGGCGCCGATCTCGCGATCTCCGCGCTCTCGAGCGCGAAGGGCGAGCACGATCTCCATGTCTGCCTCGTCGACGATGCCGATGGCGCAGCGCTCGAGGCCGCCGGCTTCAAGCGCGACCCCGATGTCCTCGACACGTGGTTTAGTTCCGCGCTCTGGCCGCTCTCGACCCTCGGCTGGCCCGACCCGTCGAAGTGGGCCGAGATGGCGGGGCTCCTCGACCGCTACAACCCGAGTTCGGTCCTCTGCACCGCGCGCGAGATCATCACCCTGTGGGTCTCGCGCATGGTGATGTTCAACCGCTATTTCCTGGGGCGCCTGCCGTTCAAGCATGTCTTCATCCACGCGATGATCCAGGACGGCCACGGGCAGAAGATGTCGAAGTCGCTCGGCAACGGCGTCGATCCGCGCGACATCATCCACTCGCACGGCGCCGACGCGATGCGCTTCACGCTCGTGTCGATGGCGACGAACACGCAGGATGTGCGGCTGCCGGTCGACATGGTCGACCCGTACACGAACGAGGCCTTCACGCCGAAGTGGACGACGACGAGCGGCGGCTACACCGTCGCCGACGCGATCCAGTCGTCGCCGAAGGACGCGTCGAAGAAGATGGTCTCCGGCTTCGGCGCAGCGACCGGCGTCGCCACGCCCACCGCCGAGATGCCGCTTGCGCGCAACACGAGCGCGCGCTTCGACCTCGGGCGCAACTTCGCGAACAAGCTGTGGAACGCCACGCGGTTCGCGTTGTCGAATCTCGCGCAGGCAAGCCCGGAGAGTTCTTCCCCCATTCGGGGCCCCGGTTCTTCCCCCATTCGGGGCCCCGGCAATCCCGAGCCGCTCACCCTCCTCGACCGCTGGATGCTCGCGCGCCTCGAGCGAGCCACGCGGCTCGTCGAGGACGGAATCGCAGACTACGAGTTCCACCGCGTCGCGGAGGCGCTCTACGACCTCGTCTGGCGCGACTTCTGCGACTGGTACCTCGAGGGCATCAAGCCGACCGTGCGCACGAACGCCACGCAGCAGGCGATCCTCGCGTCGATGCTTGACGCGATCCTGCGCCTCCTCCACCCCGTGTGCCCGTTCGTCACCGAAACGCTGTGGGCGAGCGTCCAGGCGCTGCCGAACCGCGCGGTCGCTGGGCTTTCGCTCCCACCGAGCCCGCTCTGCGCCACCGCCGCCTGGCCGGCGCCCGCCGCGAGCCTTCGCGACGAGGCCGCGCTCGCCGAGTTCGGGCGCGTCCAGGCGCTCGTCGACTCGATCCGCAAGGTGCGCGGCGAGCGGCAGGTGTCGCCCAAGCGCAAGGTCACGCTTTGCGCGCCCGAGGCCATCCGCATGCTCGTCACCGCGTCGGGTGGCGTGGTCGAGACCCTCGCGGGGCTCGAGCAGGTCGCGCCCACCCCGGCGTCCCGTCCAGCGGGAGCCGTGGCGATTCCCTTCGAGGGGAGCGAAGTGCTCCTCGATGGCCTCGTCGACGCCGTCGACGCGGGCGCCGAGAAGACGCGCCTCTCGAAGCTCATCGCCGAGCGCGAGAAGCAGGCCTCGGGCATGCGCGCCAAGCTCGACAACGCGGGCTATGTCGCCAAGGCGCCGCCCGCGGTCGTCGAGGAGACCCGCAAGAAGCTCGCTGAGATCGAGGCCGATGTGGCGGCCGCGAAGAGTGCGTTGGCGGCCCTCGGTTGATCCTGTTGCACGCGCATTTCTTGCATCCGGATCCGCGCCGAGGGGCTACACTCGGGTCGTGAGGATTCCTCGCTCCATCCTCGTGTCGTCCGGCGTGATCGCAGTCGTCCTCGGCTGTTCGACCGTGTCGACACCGGCGACCAAGCAGGCATCGCCGGCAGCGGTCGGGATCGAGGCGCGCCGAATTGATCCCGTCATCGAGGCCTGGAAGTTCGGCGAGAAGCCGGGTGAGTGCATCGATGTCGGCACGCACCGCATCCACTCGACGCTGCGCGACCCAACGATCCGCGACCGCATGCAGGTGTTCCTGCCGACGGCGCTCGACCATTACCGCAGCGCGATCATCCCGCTGCCCGCGCCCGACGGGCCGATCGATGTCTACCTGTTCGGCACGCGCAGCGATTGGATCGCGTACACGCGCGAGCGGTTGCCCGAGGAGGCTTCGATGTACGAGCGCCTCGGACGCGGCGGCTACACGATCGAAGGCGATGCCGTGCTCTACGACATCGGCCGCTGGGACACATTCACCATCGCCGCGCACGAGGGCTGGCATGCCTACACGCAGCGCGTCTTCCGCCACCCGCTCCCAGTGTGGCTCGAGGAAGGCGTCGCGTGCTACATGGAAGGCGTGCGAGGAAACCCGAACGGGGCGCCTCCGACCTTCATGCCTTGGCGCAACTTCGAGCGCTTCGGCGAGTTGCGCGATGTCGTGTCGCGTGGCCGGTTCGTGTCGCTTGCGGACCTGATCGAAGGCACGCCGCAGGACTACCTGCGCGACGGTCGCAACACGCTGCTTGGCTACTACGCGCAGACCTGGGCGCTTGTCCACTTCCTGATGGAGGGCGAGGGCGGCCGCTACCGCGCCGGGCTCGAGCGGCTGCTCGATGACGCGGTCGAAGGCCGCATCTCAAGCACGATCTGGAGCTCGAGCCGCGCCGGAAACCGCAACGAGCGCCGAATGGCGATCGGAAGGCAGGTCGGTCCGGCCGTGCTGCGCGAGTACTTCAACGAGGACATCGCCGCGATCTCCGCGCAGTACGAGACCTTCGTGAAGGCGCTCGTCCGCCGCGGAAACGGCGAGCGGATCTGGCGCGGCGAAGCGCCTGTCTTCGATCCTGCGGCAAGCCCTGCGGCGACGCCGTCCGCCGCGCCGAAGCCCTGATCCGCCGAACTCCTGAGGCGCGTTACACTCAACGCGTGCTCAAGATCATCTCAGGCGAGTATCGCTCGCGACAACTGCTGACACCCGAAGGTGAAGACCGCACGCGGCCCATGACGGCGCGCGTCAAGGAGTCTGTCTTCGCCATGCTGCACGGATGGTTCAAGGACGCGCGCGTCCTCGACCTCTTCGCGGGCGTCGGCACCGTCGGCATCGAGTGCGCGAGCCGCGGCGCCAAGGAAGTCGTCTGCATCGAGCGCGACCGCGAGGTGTTCCGCTACCTCGAGCACAACATCTCCACGATCAAGTGCGGCGACCGCGTCAGCGCCGTACAGGCGGATGCGCTCGGTCCGACCGCGCTTGCGCGCAGTCCGAAGCCGGTCGACCTCGTCTTCATGGACCCGCCGTACGCGATGATGATCGACGAGGCGGCGCGCAAGCTCGTCCTCGCGCAGGCCGCGCGCACGCGCGCGCTCTTCGCGCCAAAGGGCTTCCTCATCCTGCGCACGCCCATCGACCTCGACGAGGCCGAGCGCACGCTGCCGGGCTTCAAGGGTCCCGAGAGCCACCAGTACAAGGACGACATGTGGGTCTACCTCTACATGCCTGACACGCCGTCGGAGGATGCGGGGAAGCCCGATGCCTGAGATCGGCGGCGGACTTCCTGCGAGCGTGCGCGAGAAGTCGCGCGTGACGACCTTCGCGGGCGTGCCTGCGCTCGTTGTCCATCCGTCGTTCGCGCCCGACGCCGAGGGCGCGGTCGCGCGCGCGCCCGTCCGCTTCTGGATGCACGGCCGCACCGCGAACAAGGAACTCGACCCGGGCCGCTTCCTGCGACTCGTGCGCGCTGGGATCGCGACGGTGTCGCTTGACCTCCCGGGCCACGGCGCGCGCGAGGACATGGCGCTGCAGCAGCCCGAGCGCACGCTCGAGTTCGTCGAGCAGATGGCGGGGGAGATCGATCCCGTCGTCGAAGCCGCGCTCGAGACAGGTTGGTTCGACGACGCGCGCATGGCGATCGGCGGCATGAGCGCGGGCGGCATGGCGACGCTCATCAGGCTCTGCCGCGCGCATTCGTTCCGCGCGGCGTGCGTCGAATGCACGACGGGCTCGTTCGCGTGGCAGCGAAACCGCGCCATGTTCGAGCCGCAGCGCGCCGCGAAGCTCGATCCGATCCAGCACCTCGACGCGTGGCGCGCGGTTCCGCTCCTCGTCCTGCACAACACGCTCGACGCGTGGGTCGCGGTCGAGGGCCAGCGCGAGTTCGTCGAGTCGCTGCGCGCCCGCGGCCTCGCGAAGGATGTCGTGATGCACGAGTACGCCGAGACGGGCGCGCCGCACGAGCACTCGGGGTTCGGCAGGTTCGCAGCCGACGCGAAGGACCGGCAGACCGAGTTCCTCATCCGCCATCTGAGGGACGGTCGGTGACCGTCCGCTGCCCGGGGTGCGGCTACGCGCTCCTCGAGCTCGAGGGCGTGCCGCGCGAACCGACGGCGGCGTTCGAGCGTGATGTGGCGTGCCCCGAGTGCGGCCTGCAGATTCCCGCAGGGTCGCGGGTCGTCGTCGGTGGCATGTCGGCCTACGCGATGGGCGGAAAGGCGAGCCTCGCCAAGAACGCGTACATCCTGATTGCGGTCGGCATCCTCGGGCTCTGGTGGATCCAGCAGGTCGTGAGCGGCGTCATCGCATGGACTTCGGGCGGCACCGTCGATCTCTTCCGCGTGGGTACCGCGTTCGGGGCCCTCGTGTTCATCGGCTTCGTGTCGCGCGGACTGATCAGCAGCCTGCGCATCCGCCGCGCGAGGGCGGTCGGTGGGGAAGTCAGCGACTCGGATGCGCTCATGGTCTCATCGAGGGGCTACCTCTTCGCGCCGGGTTGGCTGGTCGTGTTTGACCGCACGGCGCCGCGTCAATCGGTGCTGTGCGTCGAGGCGCGAGGTGTGCGCACGGTCCGTGTGATCGAGGATCTCTCGAAAGATTCGGCGCTCGCCCGCGAAGCCGCGCATGAAGTCACGACGCGTGTCGATCCCCCTGGGCCGCCTGCGACCATCCCCGTCTTCGTGCGCGCCACAGCCGATCCGGCCGTGCTCGCGGCGAGCCTGCTTTCTTCGCTGCGGTTGCCGCCAGCCGTCGACTTCTCCGCAGTCATCGAGCGATGGAAGCAATCGGAAGGCGTTGGGCAGGTGAAGGTGCTGGTACGACGCGCGGGCGCCGACGGGGGCCGTGAGGCTCTCGCGCAGTCGCGTGGGTTCGAGTCGTCCTCCGGCGCCGTGCGCGTCGCTGGTTCGCCGCACCTTCCGGCGCGCGTCGAAGCGATGGCCACAGCACAGCTGGGCTCGTCGGTCGCGGGCGCCTCGTTGCTCGCGGGTATGAGCGGAGGAGTGGGCTTCATCATGTCGCAGGGGGGCTTTCGGTCGCTCAGTTCCGTGATCCCCATCGTGATCTGCGTATCCACGGTCGCGGTCGTCATGTTCGCGCAGCGCAAGGGCATGTGGAGCAGGTACGCCACGAAGTCCGAATGGCGCATCTCGCGCACCGGAGTGACGATCGTCGTCGATGGTCGGCGCACGGAGATCCCGGCGGCCACGATCGGCGCGATCGACCTCGTGGTCACGCTTGGCGTACCGCACTTCGTGGTCTACGCGCTGCAGAACGCGAGGCCGATCGCGGTGATCGTGCCCGACGACTGGGGCGGCGTCACGCCAGCCGAGGCGCATGCGCGCGCGCTGGACGCGCTCCGCGGCGCGTCGGCGAACTGAGCGCGAGTGCAGCGGCAGACTGACCGCATGGCGATCTTCCCGAAGTGCGGACACGGCCTTCTTGGATTGTCTGGGGCGCCGGCGGAGGCAACCGGCGTGTTCACCTCCGATGCGAGGTGCCCAGAATGCGGAGCCGCCCATGGCGCAGGCTCGCGGATGCTGGTCGGAGGCTCGACGAGCTTCGCGATGACCCGCGCACGGCCGTTGCGCCAGCGTGCGCTCCTGTCGATTGTCTTCGGCTAGGGAATCGCCACGCTCCTCATCCACATCCTGGCGATCGGCGCGCTGTGGTTCGTGATCAGCGCACTCATCGACCTCGCTGCCGGTGGAGAGCGCTTTCTGTCCGCGCGCCTGAACATTGTCTGGATCCTCGCCCTCGTGGCGCTCGGGAGCGTCGCGCGGTTCTGGTGGGTGCGGCGTCCCGCTGCGCAACCGGATCGGTGCCGGAGGCTGGGATTGCGCCAGCGCGTCAGGTAGAGTGCCTCCATGCTGAGTGTTCTCCTTGTCGCGCATCTGGCCGTCTCTGCACCCATCGCGGCGAACAGTTCGCTTCCCACCGACGCCGAGGCGATGTCGCTCGGCGTCGCGAAGATCGTGTCGATGCAGGAGAAGGGGCCTGGCGGCGAAGTCGCGGCGGAGTGGCCCTACGAGGGCGTCTATCGCGTCGGAGGCAAGATTCCGTACGGCTACCGCGTGGGCGGCACCTCGATCGCCGGCATGGCGCTGCTCACGGCTCCCGGCTTCGCAGACGACGCCGCGCGCAAGGACGCGATCTCCCGCGCGATCGACTTCGTGGCGAAGTCGAAGGACGAGCCGCTCCTCTCGCCCGACTACGGCGGCAACTACGATGTCCGCGGCTGGGCGCACTGCTATGGCCTGCGCTTCCTGCTCGCCGCGAAGAAGGCGAGCGCCGTCGGCGACGCGCAGAAGCCCGCGGTCGACGCGGCGATCGCGTTCTACCTCGACGCCCTCAAGAAGACCGAGATCCCGAAGGTCGGCGGCTGGCAGTACGCCCGCGGGCCAGGCCTCCAGAACCCTTGCCCGACCTCGCCCTTCATGACCGCGCCGTGCCTGATGGCGCTCCTCGAGGCGAAGGAAGCGGGGCTCGAGGTCGGCGACGATCTTCTCGCGCGCACCATCAAGGCGCTCGAGATCACCCGCGGCGAGTCTGGCTATGTCGCCTACAACGCCTCGCGGCAGACACGCGACGACACCGGCCAGATTCCGGGCGCCATCGGACGCATGTGCGCGGTCGAGGCTGCGCTCGCCCGCGCCGGCAAGGGTGACGAGAAGCGACTGCGCTTCGCGGTCGACAAGTTCTTCGAGTTCTGGCCCGAGCTCGAGAAGCGCCGCAAGAAGACCGGCACCCATGTGGCCCCGTACGGCGTCGCGCCGTACTACTTCTTCTACGCGTTCACCCACGCCGCACAGGCGATCGAGTTCCTGCCCGAGGCCGACCGCCCCGAGCTGCGCGCCAAGTTCCGCGAGCTGCTCTTCAAGGTGCGCGACGAGGACGGCACCTGGAACGACCGCGTGTTCCCGCGCAGTGCCTCGTTCGGCACTGCGATGAGCGTGCTGGCGCTCGCCGAGGCAGGAGATGCGCGTCCAGCCGCCGCCGCACAGCCCGCACAACCCGCACAGTCCGCGCGTCCGTGATGACGGGCTCGTGTAGGCACCGATGGTGCTTCCGATTCGCAAGTCCATCAGATATCTGACCGATCCCCCGAATGGGTCTAGGCATCGATGTACTTGTCTCGATGGGCCGCTTTCCGTCGAGCGAGGAGGCTTGCATGAAGGTCATGCTGATCGATCACGAAAAGGCTCTGCGCGAGGCACATCGCGCCATGCTGATCAAGCTCGGCTACGAGGATGTCGTCGAGGCGACGGACGGACAGGACGCCCTGTCGAAGGTCTTCGTCTCGAATCCCGACCTCATTGTGATCGAGCACACCATGCCCGGCATGAACGGGATCGTCTTCGTGCAGACCTACCATGCGCGCGGCGGGGCTGCGCCCGTCCTGATGTTGGATGAGAAGGCCGATCGCAAGAAGGTGGTTGAGGCGCTGAAGGCTGGGGTCGTGAGCTTCTTGCTCCGACCAGTGGAGCCCGATGTGTTCGCCCAGCACATCCTGCGTTGCCTGATGAAGCGCAAGTCCGCGTGACGGCGGCGAGCGACACCCCGCAACCGCAGCGCCTCGGTACCATCGCGACATGCGAGTCGGTGTCATCATTGCGGCGGCAGGCAAGAGCACGCGTTTCGGCGCGGGCGACAAGCTCTCACAGGATCTCGGCGGTCGCCCCGTGCTGCTCCGCACGGTCGAGGCGTTCACGAAGCGCGACGAGGTCGTGGCGATCGTGGTCGCTGCGCCTCCCGACGACATGGAGGGCTTCCGCGCCCGCTTTGGGCCTGCGCTTGGCTTCAACGGCGCGAAGATCGTGGAGGGCGGGCGCGCCGAGCGCTGGGAGTCGATCGAGCGGGCGATCCGCGCACTTCCCGACGACCTCACCCATATCGCCGTCCATGACGGCGCACGGCCGTGCATCGGAACGCAGTTGCTCGACCGCCTGTTCGCAGCGGCGGATGTGGCGCCGGCGGTCATTCCCGGGATCGCCGTCCGCGACACGCTGAAGCGCGTCTCCGAGGAATCGGTGAGCGCCGCCGCCGACGACGCCATCGCCGACCTGATCCTCGGCGACCTCGGCAAGAAGTCGACGAGCGCGCGTCGCGTGCTCGAGACGGTGCCGCGCGACGGCCTCTGCCAGATCCAGACCCCGCAGATCTTCGACGCGGCGCTGCTGCGGCGCGCCTACGCGACGGTGAAGCTCGCGGGCACCACCGACGACGCGAGCGTCATCGAGCGGCTCGGCGAGACGGTGCTCGTGGTCGAGGGCGACTCGCGCAACATCAAGATCACCTCGCAGGAAGACCTTGATCTCATTCGCGCGATCATGCGCTGACGGGCGTGTCCGTCGTCGCATCAAGCCGCTGCAGCCGTGAGCGCACCCGATTCAGCGCCGAACGCGCTTACCGCCAATCGTCAGGTCGACATGCTTCGGCCGCGAGGGCTTGTCGCCCTCGCCGTTCGGACAGCCCGGGCAGTTTGCCTGCTTGCGGCGGCCGAGCCCCAGCAGCGGCTTCCAGAGCGACTTGGTGAGAAAGAGCAGGGCGGCGACCGCACAGGCGGTGACCACCCAGAACTGCCAGTCTCCGTGCGGCATGCTCGCGATCACGCCCCGCCCCCGAACGACAGGATGAGCATGCGCG
>JBEAUK010000105.1:0-9118 GCA_041161465.1 Planctomycetota bacterium
ACTTGCGAAGCAGGTTGCGAGCGCTCAAACCTCGACCAGCATCGTCACCGCGTTGCCGCCGCCGAGACAGAGCGAGCAGATGCCGCGCTTGCCGCCGGTTCGCTTCAGCTGGTGGATCAGCGTCACGAGCACGCGCGCGCCGCTTGCGCCGATCGGGTGGCCAAGCGCCACGCCTCCGCCGCAGATGTTCAGCTTCGACTCGGGGATGCCGAGCGGCTTGATGTCGACGAGCACCTGGCCCGCGAACGCCTCGTTGATCTCGAAGAGGTCGATGTCGGCGACCGTGAGGCCGTTCTTCGCGAGGATCGCCTCGATGCCGAGCTTCGGCGCGAAGAAGAGGTCCTTCGGCGCAGTGCCGGCGGTGTGCGAATCGACGATCTTCGCGAGCGGCTTCGCGCCCGTCTTCTTGAGGCCTTCCTCGCTCATCACGAGGACGGCGGCCGCGCCGTCAGAGATCTGGCTCGCGTTGCCCGCGGTCGCGGTGCCTTCCTTGCCGAACGCAGGCTTCAGCTTCGCGAGGCCCTCGCCGGTGGTGTCGCCGCGGATGCCCTCGTCGGCGTCGACGCCGACCTTCGCCATGCACTGCTCCGGCGACAGCGCGACGATCTCCGCCTTGAAGTGGCCCGCCGCCGTCGCCGCTGCAGCGCGCTGGTGGCTCTGCGCGGCGAAGCGGTCCTGCTCCTCGCGCGTCACGCCATGCTTCGCGGTGATGTAGTCGCACGCGCAGCCCATCGCCCACTTCTCGAAGGCGCAGGTGAGGCCGTCGGCCGCCATGTGATCCTGCATGGTGCCCGCGCCGTACTTGACGCCGTTCCTCATGTGCATCATGTGTGGCGCGAGATCCATGTTCTCGATGCCGCCTGCGAGCACGACATGGTTGTCACCCGCCCGGATCGAGCGCGCGGCCTGCATGACCGCCTCGAGACCCGAACCGCAGACCTTGTTCACCGTGACCGCGCTGATCGTCTCGGGCAGGCCCGACTGAATCGCGACCTGGCGCGCGGGGTTCTGCCCGACGCCCGCCTGCAGCACGCAGCCCATGATGCACTCGTCCACATGCGCGGCGGCGCCAGGGACCTCCGCGAACAAGGCCTTCGCGACATACGACCCGAGCGTCGGGGCGGGGACGCGGGCGAGGCCGCCCATGAACTTCCCGATCGGGGTGCGGCGGGCGGCGACGATGTAGGCGGCGGGGCGGGCGGTCATGGTGGATCCTTCAGGAAAGTCGCTTCGGTCTTCGGGTCGCGTCCGCAGCGGACGGATTTCCGCGCAATTGCGCGGGGCGACGATGATAGCGGGGAGAAGGGGTGCGCCTGACCCCGCGAAAGAGGCTATTTTCACCGCCGTCCCGCCCCGTCACCAATCCGAGCCGCGCATGCCCAACAGCAACGACCTCTCCGAGAACCTGATGAGCCTCCAGAGCCACATCCTGCTCGAGGAGGCCAAGTTCCCGACCGCGAGCGGCGACTTCACCTGGATCATCAGCGCGATCTCGCTCGCCGCGAAGTCGATCGCCAACCAAGTGCGCCGCGCGCGCCTCTCGGGCGCGATCGGCAAGATCGGCGAGACGAACGTGCAGGGCGAGGAGCAGCAGAAGCTCGATGTCATCGCGAACAAGGCGATCATCCGCTGCCTCGGCACGCGCGCCTCGGTCGCGGTGCTCGCAAGCGAGGAGCACGACGAGCCGACGATTCTGCGCCGCGGCAACGAGGGCGGAAAGTACTGCGTCATGTTCGATCCGCTCGACGGCAGCTCGAACCTCGACACGGGCGTCGGCGTCGGCACGATCTTCTCGATCCTCCGAAACGATCCGCACATCCACGACGCACAGGAGACCGTCTGCCAGCCCGGCACGCGCCAGGTCGCCGCGGGCTATGTGCTCTACGGTTCGTCCACGATCTTCGTGCTCACCACCGGCAACGGCGTCGCGCTCTTCGAGCTCGACCCGTACATCGGCTCGTTCCTTCTCGTCAAGGACAAGGTGCGCATCCCCGAGACAAACAGGGTCTACTCGGTCAACGAGGCCTATCGCGAGACCTTCCCCGACGGCTACCGACGCTACCTCGACTGGGCGCACCAGAACGGCTATTCGTCGCGCTACATCGGGTCGATGGTCGCCGACGTGCACCGCACGCTGCTGACGGGCGGCGTGTTCATGTATCCGCCGACCAAGAAGAACCCAGAGGGCAAGCTCCGTTACCTCTACGAGGCGAGCCCGATGGCCATGATCATCGAGCAGGCGGGCGGCCTTGCCTACTCGGGCTCCATCCGCACGCTCGAGCACCAGCCGAGGCAGGTCCACGAGCGCGTCCCGGTGCTGCTGGGCTCGCGCGCCGAGATCGAGAAGGTCCGCGAGTTCGTCGGCTGAGCGGATTTCCTCCGCGGGCTGCTACCCTGCGCGCATGGGCGCCTCGATCCATGTCATCGGCTCGCTGATGATCGATCGCGTGTCGCGCGTGCGCGCGCTGCCGCGCGCGGGCGAGACGATCGTCGCCCTGTCGAGTTCGATGTACGCAGGTGGAAAGGGCGCCAACCAGGCAGCCGCCGCCGCGAAGTGCGGCGGGCGCGTCCGAATGCTCGGCCGCACGGGCCGCGATGGCGCGTTCATCGTCGATGCGCTGCGATCGTCGCGGGTCGATGTCGAGGCGATCTCGACGGCGGACGAAGTCTCGGGCTCCGCGACCGTTCTCGTCGCCGACAGCGGCGAGAACGCGATCGTCATCGCACCTGAGTCGAACACGCGTCTGGTCGTCTCGGAGATCGAGGCGTTCCTTGAGCCGGTGCGCCAGGGGGACATCGTCCTCTTTCAGAACGAATGCTCGTGCCTGCACGAAGGCATCGCGCTCGCCGCGGCTCGTGCGCTTCGCGTGTGGCTCAACGCTGCGCCCGCCGATGGGTCGCTTCGCACGATCCGCTACGAGAAGCTGTCGGGCCTCGTCCTCAACGAGACCGAGGCGGAAGTGCTGACGGGCGAGGCCGATCCGGCGCGCGCGCTCGAGTCGCTTGCCGCTCGGATGCCGCACGGCACCGTGATCGTCACGCTCGGCGCGCAGGGCGCGATCGCCGCGCTTGGGCGCGCGCGCCACGCGCACCGTGGCTTCGAGGTCGACGCGGTCGACACGGTCGGATGCGGCGACGCGTTCGTCGGTGCGTATCTCGCGGCGATCGCGGAAGGCCTTGAGATCCCGCAGGCGCTCGCGCGCGCGAACGCAGCGGGGGCGCTCGCCGCGATGCGTGCGGGCGCGATTCCATCGCTTGCGACGCGCGACGAGATCGAGGCGGTCGCGTTGCTCCCCGAGCGCGCACGGCTCGCGCCACGCGCGTCGGTGCCGATCGGCGCGCGGGTTCCGACCGCATGCGTGAAGTGCGGCTACGACCTCACCGGCAAGGCGATCGGAGAGATCTGTCCCGAGTGCGGAAACGCGGTGCAGTTCGTCGGGCCGCCACCGCCGCTGACGCGGGCCTTCGTCGAGCGCATCCTGCGCGGCGCGCGCATCGCTCGTTCGGGTGCGCTTCTTCTGCTGCTCGTACCGATGTTCTTCCTCGCCGGCGGCGTCTTGGATCAAGTGAGTGGCGGCGCGATCGGACCGAGGCTGCTCACATACACGGCGTTGCTGTTCGTGCCTTTGATGGTGTCCCAGGTCGTCTGCCAGGCGATCGGAGCGGCACGCATAGCCGTACCTGCGCTTCCGACGCGGATACGGCGGACGATCCGGATCGCCGGCCAGGTACGCACCGTCGGATTCATCGTCGTCGGATCGATGGTCGTCAATGAGATCGTCGGCTGGCTCGTGGTGCCGCGCGACGCTTGGATCTCGATTCTCTTCGTCTTCCTGATCCCTGCGCTTGTGATCGCGGCGGACATCGTGCTCGTATGGATGCTGCGATCGGTCGTCACGGTGGTGAATGCGCATGTCGCCCCGCGGTACCGCCTCGCGGCGACGATTGCGCGCGTTGCGATCTTCGCGGTGCCGTTCATCGCGCTCTTTCCCTTCACGGGATGGTTCTTCGCGCCGACGCTGTGGGCTCTTTGCATCGCGATCTGCCATAAGGAAGTCGCGGAGTCGGCCCGAGTGGCGCTTTTCCGGCTTGAGAGCAAGACCCGATCGGAGGACTTGGCATGAGCGCTGCGCAATCGCATCTCGGCGTATGCCTGCGCTGCGGATACGACCTCGAGGGTCGTCAGGTCGGCGAGCTTTGCCCTGAGTGCAGTGCGGTCATCGTCGAGAACCCGTTCCGCGGCGGCTGGCGTCAGGCGAAGGCAAGGAGGCGGTTCGTCCGTGGCTCGCGGTGCCTCGTGGCGGCCACGGGGATGTTCGGCATCACGGCGGCGATGAGCCTGCTCGCGATGCTGCTTCCGCAGCGGGCGATCGGCGATGCGCTGATCGCGGTCGCCGACTTCACAATGACGGGCGCCTTCGTGTTGCTCCTGGCGGCTGCGATCATGTTGGCGTTCGCGTGGCGCGCGATCGTCGTGGTCCGCGTGCTCGTCACGCTGATCGTGCTCCTCGGCGCGTCGTCTTTCGTAGTGACGGCTCTGTCGATTCTCCGAATCGTTCCGACCGAGTGGGCGCCGATCCTCTCGGGTTGCTGCGTGATGCTTCCCGCTGCGACGATCGCGATCTCGCCGATCTTTCTCGCTCGATCGAGCGGCCGTCCGTTGCGCTTCGCGTGGCTTCCTCTGATTTCGGCGGCCGCGCTTGTCGCGCTCGCAGCCATGGCGCTGACGCTGACCGAATGGGGGACGCCCTACGAAGAGTTCGCGATCGCACTTGCGATGGTGAGCCAGTTCGGTACCGCGGCGAGCTACTTCACTTTCCAGCGTTCGGTTGCCATCGCGTTGCGCGACACGGGGTCGTCCGCCCATGCCTGAGCCGCAAGCGCTCTCGCACGAACTCTGCCGCAACTGCAACTTCGACCTGCATGGTCGAAGGTATGGCGAGCGCTGCCCGGAGTGCGGCGCTGTCTTCGAGCGCCTCGCGCCGCCGTGGTGGAACGCGGAGTCGCTCGGCCGCATCGCACGCGCGGCCGCGAGTGCCAAGTGGGCGAGCCTTGCGCTGCTGACGCTGCCCATCCTCGCGCTCGTTATGGCCGCGACCGCGACGGGACGGTTCTTCAGCGGCGAGAACTACGTGTCTATCGCGTGCGGCATGCTTCTCCTGCAGGTTGGCTTCCAAGCGGCGGCCGTCGAGACGGTCGCGCGGCAGCCGATCGGAGACGCCCGCCGGCGCTGGCTTCGCGGCGCGACCGTGCTGAGGCTCGGTGTCTTCGCGGCCATACTCGCGGCCGTGATGGTCGAAGTGGTCGTGCAGGTGATTGTGCCTGATTGGATCGCCATCACGCTCTACTTCAGTGCGCCGACGGCGGTGGTGGCGACCGATGTCGTCGCGATGTGGGTGTTCCGCTCGCTCGCGCAGGAGATGCGCTGGCGCGACACGGCGTGGCACGAGGGCGCGACGGCGATCGCGCGGGGGATGCTCATGTTTGCGGGCCTGCTCGTGATCATGCCATGGTGCGGATGGATATTCGCGCCGATGATCTGGGCCGCGAGCCTTTCGCAGTGCTTCCGCGCGCTCGAGCGGTTCGCAAAGGCGGGGGTTGCGGCACAATGAGCGGATCAGTCGAGCCGCGACAGACAGTCGCACGGCCTACTTCGACCGTATCGGCGCCTGAGACCTGCGAGAAGTGTGGTTTCGATCTTCATGGTCGGGCGGCGGGCGAACGCTGCCCCGAGTGCGGTACGCAGATCGTGGTGCTCGGCTGGCTGAACGCCGCATCGCTTGGAGAGATCGAGTGTTCGGCGCGCCGGGCCAAGTGGGCGAGCCTCGCGATGCTGGCGCTGCCGCTGTTCTTCCTCGGCTGGATCGTGCTCGTCGCCGGGCTCGAGCCGGGCGCCATCTTCGACACGAGTGCCGCGCTGCGCGCAGCGGAGGCCTTTGCGATCGTCGTGCTGCTGCCGATGCAGGTGGTGTTCCAGACGGCGGCGATCGAGGCCGTCGCGCGGCAGCAGATCGGGCTGCGGTGTGGAAAGAGGCTGCGCATCGCGAACACGGTGCGCATTGTGGCGCTGCTCGTGGCTGCGGCCGCTGTGATCGTGGGGGAGGGGACTGTCAATCTGCCTGATTGGGCCATCTATCTCGTCTACTTCGGGGTTCCGCTCGTCATGGGCGCGTCGGACCTTGAGGCGATCCAGAAGTGCATCAACCTGTCGGATGAGGTCGGCTGGGAAGACGCCGCGGAAGAGGAGTTGATCACGAAGCTCGCGTGGGTCGCGATCCTCGTCGGAGCGGTCGGCTTGCTCGTTCCGATCATCGGTTGGTTTATCGTCGGTCCGCTGCTGTGGTTCGGCGGACTGGCGCTCTGCTTCCGCGCGTTGGAACGATTTGGCCGCGGGGCGCGCAGTCTGTTGCCTGCGGCTACGGCGGACGATGGCGCTCTGGATGCGCGCGCGGCGGGAGGCTCTGCATGACCATTCTTCAGCAGGGCGCTCGGTGCAGGTGCGACTATGACCTCGCGGGGAGGTCGGTGGGGGAACGCTGTCCGGAGTGCGGCGCTGTGATTGCGCCGAGTCGGTTCCGCGGCGCCTGGGCCGACTCGTGGGCGCGCCGCCGGTTCTTGCTTGGTGCGAGCGTGTTCAACGGCGCCGCTGCGGTCGAGACGATTCGGGCGGGGCTTCAGTTTGTCGCGCGGTTCTTCGGATCCGATGGCCTGTGGCTTGTCTGGTTGAACTTCGTTGCGCCGCTGTGCCTGCTGGCGGCCATCGTGCTTGCGACTGCGGCGAGGCGGATCGCAGTGATTTGGCTGCTGGTGATCGCTCTCGCAGCTCGCGCCGTCTGTGAAGCGGCGATGTTCCACGCCCGTTCCGTCGGCTGGCTGATGGAGATCGAGGTCTACCGATGGTTCTTCATCGTCTGGGCGGCGGCGAGCGTGTCGGCCGCGATGCTTCCAGTCGTGATCGCGCGGTCGTCGGGGCAGCCGCAGAGCCGGAGGGCGATGTGGTGCTGCTGCCTGGCTGGCGCGCTCGGGAACGCGTACTGCGGACTCACGGTGGTGGATACAGGCATCACGCAGCCCATCCGAGATCTGATCAAGTGGCTCGCGCCGGGCGGGATCGGGGGGAGTTCGATGACCCTCGGCTTCGCGCTGGGCGCGGCGGGGACGGCGCTTGGCTACCTGCTCCTCGTGCGCGGAATCCGCCGCGCCGAGCGGGGCTAGCGCCGCTGCGCGCGACGGTGGGTTGCCGACGGAGGTAGGATGCGCGCCGCATACGCGGCTCGCTGCGCTGATCTCGGGAACTGCCCATGACGCATGTCTGCTCACGCTGTCGGATCGCGAAGTCGATGGATTCGCGCGGTGCGTCGTGGTGTCCGCAGTGCGGGGTTTGGTCAACGGAGTCGCCCGACGCGGGAATCGGACGCTGGTCGAACCCGCTCGTGTTCCGGTGCCTGGTGGTCGGGATCGTGGCCTATGTGGTCACGGGCGTCGTGTGGTCTCTCTTCGCGGCCTATGACGGACTTGGCCCGATCCTCGGACTGACGGAGAGGGTCGGCTACCCGGTGTTCGTTTCGCTGACGGCGGCTTTCTCGATCGCACTGTTCAGCGCACGCGCGGCGATCTTGCTCGGGCTTCGCGATCTTTGGATGGCGATCCCGCTGCTGGTTCTCATGCTTGCGTGCCTGGCGCTTGATCTGGCCGGTCTGGCAGTGCAGTTTGTCTATGTGCAGGGGCTGATGGATGGCGAGCGCGACAGCGCCGTCGCCTCGCTGAACGCGTTCATCGACACGACTGATATCGGATTGAGTTCAGTCGCACGGCTCGTGTTCCTGGGGTACGCGAGCTTTCTGCTGGTGTCGGTCGCCGGCAAGGCGATGCTGGCGCTTGCAATCCCGACGGTTGTGCTGCTGATCCTCAGCGTGCTGTTGCAGGTCTCCTCCCTCTGGACGAAGAGCAAACTGTGGGAGGGCCCCGCGTATCCGATCGCCTTGTGGGCGATGTCGTTTCTCTCGTTTGCCGGCACTTCGGCGGTCTTGATCTTGCTCGCGCTGGCGGTGGAACGCCTCCGCCGCTCAATCGCCAACCCCTGAACGGGTGCACGGCACGTGCCAGTCAGTGCCAGGCACTGCACGGCACGTGCCGTGCACCAGAGGGCCGCCGACGGCGAAGCCTGCGCAAGTATCTGTTTCGCATGGGTTTACACGGTGCCTGGCACGTGCCAGTCAGTGCCAGGCACTGCACGGCACGTGCCGTGCACCCGTCGAGGACGGGTGCTTGTGGGTGCTACCATCTCCGCCCTTCGCCGCCGAGCGGCGCGCGAATCGACCGCGATCTTCAGTTTCCGCGACTTCCCGCGAACCTCCAGACCCACACGAGCACCCCGATGGCTGTCCCCACCGACGCAACCGCCCTCAAGAACCAGACCGTCCTCCCGCGCAACACGAACCAGGCCCTCGGCATCGGTCAGTTCGCCATCGACTTCATGTCGGGCAAGATCGGTTCGCCGGACGCGTCGGTCCTCGAGCGCACGGTGATGTTCCACACCGACTCCGTGCTCTGCGGCATCAGCGCCATCGCGCTCAACACCAACGCGCCGGTCATCCTCCGCGCAGAGGCCGCCGACTATCCGCACGCGAAGGGCGCGCCCGTCTTCGGCTCGACCGCGAAGGTCGCCCCCGAGAAGGCGATCGTCGCCAACTCGAACGCCGTGCGCGAGTGGGACTCGAACGGCACGAACTTCGGCTACAACCCCGCGCTCGGCCACACCGCCGGTGAGTTCGGCCACAACGACTTCTACCCGGTCGCGATCGCGGCCGCGCAGCAGCAGGGCCGCGACGGCGCCTACGCCCTCCGCGGCATGATCTGCCTCGACGAGATCCGCGGCCGCCTCGCGGAGGTGTTCTCGCTCAAGACCTACAAGATCGACCATGTCGTCCACGGCGCGATCGCCAGCGCCGCGACCTACGGCGCCATGATGGGCGCGACCGCCGAGCAGATCGAATCCGCGATCGGCATGACCGTCGCCCACTACATCCCGTGGCGCGCGATCCGCGCGGGCAAGCAGCTCAGCGACTCGAAGGGCGCGTCGGCCGCGATCTCGACCGAGGTCGCCGTCCTCTCGATG
>JBEAUK010000119.1:0-11473 GCA_041161465.1 Planctomycetota bacterium
CACGACGCGTGCCAGGCCAGCCAATCCCCGACGATCTGTGTGTGGAGGCAGCCTTGGCACGCACCATGCGGCGCCAGGGCGCCGCACGGTGCGTGCCAGGCGCCCTTTCCAAGGAAAGGCCCGCGTGGCTCCTCCCTCACGGGAAGCCACGCGGGCCGTGCGCACGCCTGGATCTCCGAGGCGTCCTTCGCTCAGTAGCCTTCCTCGTCGTGCATGCGGAGCGCGTCGTCGTCCGAACCGCCGCCGCCGGCTCGTTCGAACACCGTGCCCTCGCGCTCCTGCTCGTCGCGGAGCTGCTTCATCCGTTGCCAGTCCTCGCTCGTGACCACGACCTCGCGCGCGACCGACCCCTTGTGCTCGCCGAGGATGCCGGCCTGTCCCATGAGGTCGACGAGCCGCGACGCGCGGCCGTAGCCGATCGCGAGCCGCCGCTGCAGGAGCGACACGCTTCCGCGGCCGCTCTCGATCATGATCTCGACGGCCTTGTCGAACAGCGGGTCCTCCTTGTGCGCGTTCGATCCGCCGCCATCGGTCTCGCCGGCCTCTCCCGCGACGGGCGCGCGCAGCGTGAGCAGCTGCCGCTCGAAGCTCGGCGCCGCGACGCTCTTGAGGAACTTCACCACGCCGCGCGCCTCCTTGTCGTCGACGAGCGTGCCCTGGCAGCGGCGCGCGTCGGTCTGGCTCGGGGTCACGACGAGCATGTCGCCCTGGCCGAGCAGGAGCTCCGCACCCTTCTGGTCGAGCACGATGCGGCTGTCGGTGCCCGACGCCACCTTGAACGCCACGCGGCAGGGCATGTTCGACTTGATGAGGCCCGTCACGACCGTCGCCTGCGGGCGCTGCGTCGCGAGGATGAGGTGGATGCCGACCGCACGCGCCTTCTGTGCGATGCGCACGATCGACTGCTCGACATCCTTGTTGGTCATCATGAGGTCGGCGAGCTCGTCGATCACGAAGACCATGTAGTGCATCTTCTTCGGGATCTTGGCCCACTCGACGTCGTCGCTCGGGTTCAGGCGCTCGCGGAGCTCCGCCTCGCCGAGCTCGTTGAAGCTGCGGATGTCGCGGACGCCCGCCTCCTTCAGGAGCTCGTACCGCTCCTCCATCTTGGTGACGGCCCACTCGAGGATCGCCGCGGCCTTCGACATCTCGGTGACGACCGGGCACGCGAGGTGCGGGATCTCGCTGAACTGCGCCATCTCGACCATCTTCGGGTCGACGAGCACGAGCTTGAGCTCATCGGGACGCTTCGTGTACAGCCACGACATGATGATCGTGTTCATGCACACCGACTTGCCCGAGCCGGTGGTGCCGGCGATGAGCATGTGCGGCATCTTGGTCAGGTCGAGCACCAGCGGCTCGCCCGCCGAGTCCTTGCCGAGGAACATCGGCAGCACCATGTTCGCAGCGTGGCCGCTCGACATGAGCTCCTTGAGGCGCACCTTCTCCTTCTGCTTGTTCGGCACCTCGATGCCGACCGCGGTGCGGCCGACCATGTTCGGAATGATGCGGACATTCGGCGCCTGCAGCGCGCGGGCGATGTCCTTCGCGATCGTCTCGAGACGCGCGACGCGCGTTCCCGCCGCGAGCTCCACCGAGTAGAGCGTCACGACCGGGCCCGACTCGATGTGCGTGATCTCGCCCTCGATCCCGTAGGTCGAGAGCGTGCGCGTCAGGAGCTCGGCCTGCTCGCGGACATACGCCTCCATCTTCGAGGAGTAGTTCCCCTCGGGTTCCTCGAGGAGATCGAGCGTCGGGAACTGGTAGCCCGAGTAGTCGACCGTGCGCGGGATGTCCTCGTCGCGCAGCTGCGTGGTGGTTGGCTTCGCCGTCATCTTGATCGGCAGCTTCTCGATCTTCGCGCGGAGCTCGTCCTCGCTGAGCGCTGCGCGTGCAGGCTTCGCATCGGCGATGGTCGCAGCGGGCGCCGGCGTCGGCGCAGCGGCAGTGCCGGTCGTCGCGAGAGCGGTTTCGTCACTGTCCGCGTCGACATCCTCCTCGACTGCCTCCGCGTCCTCCGCCTCCGCCTCGGTCTCGTCCTCGTCGAGCTCGTCTTCATCCGATTCCTCGGCCTCGACCGCAGCGGGAGCCGCAACCGGCACCGCGGGGCGAGCCGTCGAGCGACGCGCGCGGCCAGCGGGCGCGCCGACGACCGCGGGCTGCGGGAACACGGCGCTCATCCGCTCGCGCAGGACACCGAAGTGCGCGCGCCAATCGGTCTCCCAGATCGGAGACAGGAACGAGAACGCGCGGGCGAAGGCGCCGGGCAGCATGAACACCAGCGCATCCGCCGCGACGATCGCGCCGACCGCGAGTCCCGCGATGAAGATCAGCGATGCTCCGACCGGGCCGAAGCGCATGTGCATCTCATCCGCGAACCACATCGGGACGATGCCCGCATCGACGCCCGTGAGAGGCCCGACCGACGGGAACCACTCCGCGTGCAGCGCACCGAACGCGCACATGGCGATCAGGCATCCGACGAAGCGCACGAACGGATGCGCCATCGCACGGCCGATCGCCATGAACGCGAGCAGCACGCCGAGGTACACCACGGGGATCCACACGCCGAAGCCGAAGGCGAAGTAGAGCCAGTACGAGACCGCCGCACCGAACTTGCCGCATAGATTGAGCGGCGGGTCGGTCGGGACGGCGACGACATGAGTCGGCCAGTCCGACGAGCGGAAGCTGGCGAGGCTCACGAAGAGCACCGTGTAGAGAAGCGCGGCGAGCACCCAGAAGATGCGGCGACGCGTCAGCTCCGCGCCCTCGGCGGGAGTGGTGACATCCGAATCCTCCTCCTCCGCGCCGGAGCGCGTGGAGGCCTTGCGAGCGGTCTTTGGCATGGTCCCGATATCGGCAGGACTCCCTTCAATCCCGCAGCAAACGCGGGGTGCGCGACCCGCCGTCCGCCGTTACCTTGCCCCCATGCATTTCCGCCTCGTCGACCGCTTCCTGAGCCTCAGCGACACCTCGGCGGTTGCGGTCAAGAATGTGACCGCGGCCGAGGAGTACCTTCAGGATCACTTCCCGGGATTCCCCGTCCTTCCGGGGGTGTTCATGATCGAGGCCCTGACGCAGGCCGCCCGCGCCGTCCTCGAGAAGCGGGGGATGCAGAGGATGGTGCTCGGCGAGGTCAAGGCGCTTCGGTACGGCAGTTTCGTCCGCCCTGGGGAGGCGCTAAAGGTCGAGGTCACCCTCGACAAGGTGCGCGAGGACGGTTCTGCGGTCTTCAAGGCCCAGGGAACGGTCCTCCGGGACGGAACCGACCCGGCGGCGGCTGAGACAGCAGTCTCGGGGCGACTTATACTCCGCGCCTTGCGGAACTGACCGCGACCCCCGTGCAGGACTGTGCGAGAGTTTTTGAGCGATCGGGGCGGTTTCGCCCGAAATCACCCCGCTATGGAGACTTGTATGGCCAAGAGCCGAGCCGATATCGAAGCCGATGTGAAGGATGTTCTGGTCGACGCCCTGGGCGTGGACGAGGACGATGTTGTTCCGACCGCCACCCTCAAGGGAGACCTCGGCGCCGAGAGCATCGACTATCTCGACATCGTGTTCCGCCTCGAGAAGAAGTTCTCGACGCCTGAGAAGCCGTTCAAGATCGCGCAGGGCGAGCTGTTCCCCGAGAACCTGATGACCGACCCGTCGCTTGTCGAGAACGGCAAGGTGACGGCGAAGGGCCTCGCGCTCCTCAAGGAGAAGGTTCCGCATGTCTCGCTCGGTGACTTCGCGAACGATCCGCAGGTGACCAAGCTGTCGGGTCTCTTCACCGTGAAGAGCCTGTGCGACTTCGTCGAGCGGAAGCTGGCGGCCTGAGGCGTGGTTTGAGCGGTCGCGCCTGCAGGTGCGAGTTTTGGTGCGAGGAGCAGCGATGCGTTGGATGTGGATCGACAGGGTCATCGCGTTCGAGCCGCGGAAGCGGCTCGTCGCGGTGAAGAATGTCTCGCTCGCCGAAGAGCATCTGCACCAGCATTTCGGCCCTGAAGGCGCGCTTCCAGCGTGTCCGGTCATGCCGAACTCGCTCATCCTCGAGGGCATGGCGCAGACGGCCGGCATTCTGGTCGGCAGCGTCCATGACTTCCGCGAGAAGGTCGTGCTCGCGAAGGTCGTGTCGGCCGTCATCGAGCGCGATGTGAACCCCGGCGAGACGATCCGCTACGACGCGACCCTCGAGCGCATGGACGACATGGGCGCGAGCACGGTCGGCATCGTCGAGCGCTACTCCTTCGTCGACAACGCCTGGGCGCCGGTCGGCCGCATCGAGCTGATGTTCAGCCACCTCGACCAGAACCGCGCCGGTACCGAGTTTCCCGAGGAGAACTTCGTCTTCGGAGAGAACTTCCGCACGCTTCTCGAGGGTGCGGGCTTGCGCAAGGCCGGCGTCGGCGCGCGCTGACCGAACCGCCATCACAGGCGACGAAAAAAGAACGCGCCGCCAGCGTGAAGGCATGACGGCGCGTTCGAGCGTGCGGGACGGAGCGTTCTTCCAAACGCTTCGGCCGCCAGATGGTTTGGCAGCCCCGACCGGGGAGGCAATCCGATGCGGGGCCGATCCAAGTCCGGGTCCGATGGGCGTCCTCCCAATCGGAGCCGAGTCACTCGCGTCGCGGAGTCCCTTACGCGACGGGAGGCAGAGACAAGGTCGAATTCAAAGGGCGATTCTGCAACGGCTTGCGGCCGTTTCCGCGCGGTTTCTGCGCGTAAGCCGAGGGGCTGTTCCGGTTGTACCGGTCGTGCGGGCGATGGGGCGACGAGGTCGTGAGACCGGTGCCGTACCATGCAACCGTGGCCCGACACCTCGCCATCTACACCGGTTCGTTCGACCCGATCACGCTCGGGCACCTCGATGTCCTTGCGCGTACACGGGGGCTGTTCGACGAGGTGATCCTCGCCATTGGTCGCAATCCGAACAAGGAGGCGCTCTTCACCTTCGATGAGCGCTTGTCGCTTGCGCGGGCCTTGGTCGACGAGATGCGGAGCACGCAACCCGAGGGCGCGCATATCCGTGTCGAGCACTACACCGGCCTGACGGTGGACTATGCGAAGTCGGTCGGCGCCTGCGCGATCGTGCGTGGTATCCGCAACATCACGGACCTCGCGGGCGAGTGCCAGCTGGCGATCACGAACCGCCAGGTCGCCGGCATCGAGACCGTGTTCATCGTGACCGGCGAGAACTTCGCCTACACGAGTTCGAGCCTGATCAAGCAGATCGCCGCGCTCGGCGGCTCGCTCGACTCGCTTTCGACGCTCGTGCCACCGCTCGTGATCGACGCGTTGCGCAAGAAGCGTGGAGACCGCTCGAACCCCCTCGGCCGCCTCGCGGTCGACGGGCTGGTCGAGTGACTGTCCCGGATTGAGTTCCCCGACGAGACGAAGCGAGGCAACGACCGCTATGGCAGCCGATTTCCGCGTCATTTCCATTGGAACGATGGCCGCGAACCCCCACTGGGGCGAGCGCGGTTCGGTTCGTCCGCCCCACGCGACGACCTCGCTGGTGGTGTCGGGCAAGACGCGGATCCTCGTCGATCCGTCGCTTCCGACGCAGGTGTTGATCCCGCGGCTCCTCGAGCGCTCTGGCCTGGGGCCGGACGACATCACGCATGTCTTCCTCACCTGCCTGAACCCGATTCATCGTCGCGGGCTCCTCGCGTTCGAGCGTGCCACATGGCTCGTGAGCGAGCGGGAGCGCGAGGCGATCGGCGTGCAGCTGATCGAGTCGATCAAGGAGGCACACGGTGCCGGCGATGCCGACCTCGTGAAGTCACTCGGGCAGGAGGTCGCGATCGTGCAGCGAACGGTGGCGGCGGAGGACAGGCTGGCGCCCGGGGTCGATCTCTTTCCGCTCTACGGCGCGACGCCTGGGCTCACCGGATTGCTGCTCCCGGGTCCGGGGGCGACCACGCTCATCGCCGGTGACGCCGTCCCGACGGCCGAGCACCTGTCGGCGGGGCAGGTCATCTCGCCCTGCTTCGACCTCGAGGCGGCGCGCGAGAGCTTCAAGGAAGCGATCGAGATCGCGGATTGGATCGTCTGCGGTCGGGACAACGCGATCCCGAGTCGCATCTGAACGCTTCATGGCCGAGCGGTGCCAGGCACGTGCCAGTCAGTGCCAGGCACTGCACGGCACGTGCCGTGCACGAGTTATCTCCTTTGGTCGGTGCTGTGAGCGCCCGAGACTCGTTCGCGGGACCAGAAGGTCCGCCATGGGTGCCAGGCACGTGCCAGTCAGTGCCAGGCACTGCGCGGCACGTGCCGTGCACGGGCTATGATCCGCGCCATGACCGCTGGACGACCCCCGTCGAACGCCGAAGTCAAGCCCGCCGAGGCAACCGCCTGGCCTGGGCCCGATCCGGCGGTCGCTCCGGTGACGATCCGGTCGCTCCAGCGCGCCATGCGCGAGCGCAAGACCTTCGCGGCGCTCACCTGTTACGACGCGACCACCGCCCGTTGGCTCGAACGCGCAGGGGTTCCGGTCCTCCTCGTCGGCGACACCGCCGCCGAGGTCATCCTCGGCCATCCGAACACGCTCCATGCGCCGCTCGACTTCCTCGTCATGCTGACTGCGGCCGTGCGCCGCGGAGCGTCGCGCGCCCTCATCATGGCCGACATGCCATTCATGAGCTACCAGGCGAGCGACGCAGAGGGCGTCCGCAACGCCGGCCGCTTCATGACCGAGGGCATGGCCGACTGCGTCAAGCTCGAGGTCGACTCCTCCTTCGCGCCGCTCGTCCGCCAGATGTCCCGCGCGGGAATCCCGGTCGTCGCCCATATCGGGTCGCGTCCGCAGCACGCCAAGCAGGTCGGAGGCTACGCCGCTGCAGGCAAGACTTCCGACGAGGCGCTCCGCATCATCGACGACGCCGACGCGATGCTCGAGGCGGGAGCGACCATGCTTCTCGTCGAGGCGACGCCCGTCGAGGTGACCGAGGAAATCGTCAGCCGCTCGAAAGTGCCCGTCATCGGCTGCGGCGCGGGGCCGGTCTGCCACGGCCAGGTGGTGGTGCTCCATGACCTCCTCGGCCTCACCGAGCGCCAGCCGCCGTTCGCCCTCCCGATCGTCCACCTCGGCAAGACCATCGCCGAGATGGCCGACCAGTGGAAGTCGCGGGTGCGCGGTGGAAATCTCGGCGAGCATCCCTACGCTTTGAGCGACGAACAGAGGGCGGAGTTCCTGCGCCGGCTGGGTCGGTCGAAGTCCTAGGCACGCAGGGCGGCTCGGGTACACCCGAAACGGACGGATCGCAGCCTGCACCGCATCCTTTTCGCAACTGTTCGTGCAGAAGGGTCGAAAGAAATCGGTCGCCCCGCTGCACCCGCAGCAACCGTCGGAATCTCCCCATGCGCCACTTCCCGTACGCCGGTCCTGGTCTCGTCGTCCTCGTCGCTGCCGCCGCGGCCTTTGTCGCAGCGCCGTTTGCGATCCGCCGTGCACACGACTCTCAGGCGAGCGCAGACATCGTGCTCGCGTCGCGCGTGCTCGACGGCGGCGCATCGCTTGGCGAGGCGCCCGTCCCCCCACGCGGAGGCTCCGACGCGCGGAAGGGCGTCGAGGTTCAGGAGCCGATCCTCGAGCAGATCAACCGCGCCCACCGCGCGATCGCGCGGCTCGTCGAACCGAGCGTCGTCCATGTCAGCACCCTCACCACGATGCAGCGCCGCATGTTCACGGCGCCCTATGCATCGAGCGGCTCCGGCTGGATCTGGGACGAGGACGGCCACATCGTCACCAACGCGCATGTCGTCGAGTCGAGCGAACGCGTGCAGGTGCAGCTCTTCGACGGCGAACTGCGCGATGCCGAAGTCGTCGGACTCGACCTCCGTGCTGATGTCGCCGTGCTCAAGGTCGCACCAGGCGGGCTCCACCCGTCGCTCCGCGGCGACTCGGCCAACCTCGAGCAGGGCGACATGGTCTTCGCGTTCGGTTCTCCGTTTGACTTCCGATTCTCGATGTCGTCAGGCATCGTGTCGGGCCTGCAGCGCAGCGCCGGCCTCGCGGACATCGACTACGAGAACTTCATCCAGACCGACGCCGCCATCAATCCCGGGAACTCCGGCGGGCCGCTCACCGACATCCGCGGCCGCGTGATCGGCATGAACACGGCGATCGCCACCGGCCGCGGCAACTCCGTGGGTCAGGGGCAGTTTGCGGGCATTGGCCTTGCGATTCCCATGTCGATGATCGAGTCGATCGTGACGCAGATCATCGAGACCGGCGAGGTTCGCAAGGGCTTCCTCGGCGTCGGCCTGATGTCGCTCGACGCCGTGCGTGCGGGCGCCCGCGCCAACCGCCTGCTCGCCACGATCGCGAGTGAGTTCAAGGGCGAAGGCGCCGTCGTGCGCGAGGTGAACGAAGGGTCGCCCGCCGATGACGCTGGCTTTGAGTTCGGCGATGTCATCACCGCGATCGATGGCCAGAGGGTGACCAGCGACGGCGCCGTTCCTGCGATCATCAGCTCGAAGCGCCCCGGCGCAGAGGTCGAGTTCGAGATCTGGCGCGTCGATCCCGAGCAGGGCGCCGGCACCGTGCAGCGGCTCACAGCGAAGCTGAGCGAGCTCGATTCCGCCGCGCGTCTTGCGCCCTACCTGCCGGGTGCGCTGCGGGCCGCCGGCATCGAGGAGTTCTCGACCGCGACCGATGCGCGTGCCAAGAAGCTCGGCGTCCCGTTCCGTCGCGGCATCATTCTCGAGGAGATCCGCGAAGGCACCGAGATCGCCGACCGGATCCCCGTGGGCAGCACCGTCGTCGCCGTGTTCGACCAGCCCGTCGGCTCGATCGACGAGTTCTACACCCGCGTGAATCGCGCGGTCGCGGGCATGGGTCGGGTTCCCGGCTTCCAACTGCCGCTCCGGGTCGTGGTGCCCGACGGCAGCGTGGTGCAGGTGGTCGTCCCGGTCCGCTGACGGCGGACCCTCTGCAATCGCAGGGTTTTCCCGCGATTCCTCCTCGGGTACCATCTCGCTCCCGTGAGCGCGACCTCGAAGCAAGACCAGCCGATCCTCCTTGGGGTCAACAACCTCAAGACTTGGTTTCCCGTGCGCCGCGGACTCCTGCAGCGCACCGTCGGTCATGTGAAGGCCGTCGACGACGTGAGCTTCTTCGTCCGTCGCGGCGAGACGCTCGGCCTCGTCGGCGAATCCGGTTGCGGCAAGACAACTGTCGGCCGCACCATCCTTCGGTTGATCCCGAACTCGGGCGGCAGCGTGAAGTTCGACGGCCGCGATGTGCTCGCCGCGAGCGCGCTCGACCTGCGTCGGCTGCGGCGCGAGATGCAGATCATCTTCCAGGATCCGGGCGGAAGCCTGAACCCGCGCATGCGCGTCGGCCGCATCATCGGCGAGCCGCTCGAGGTCCACGGCCTCACCAAGTCGGACGACGAGACCCGCGCGCGCGTCGAGGAACTCCTCGTCAAGTGCGGCCTCTGGAAGCAGGCGGCCGACCGCTATCCGCACGAGTTCAGCGGCGGCCAGCGCCAGCGCATCGGCATCGCCCGCGCGCTGAGCCTCGAGCCGCGCCTGATCGTCTGCGACGAGCCCACGAGCGCGCTCGATGTGTCGATCCAGTCGCAGATCCTCAACCTCCTCGGTGATCTCCAGGACGAGATGGGGCTTTCGTACCTCTTCATCTCGCACGACATGGCGGTCATCCACCACATCTGCGACCGCATCGCGGTGATGTACAACGGCAAGATCGTCGAGGAAGGCACGCGCGACGAGATCATCAACTCGCCGAAGCACGAGTACACCCAGGCGCTGCTCTCGGCGGTGCCCGAGGCGGATCCGCGCCGCAAGAAGCAGCGGATCAAGCTCGCCAACGCGCGCATGTGACCGGCTGCCTACGCTCCCGCCATGCCAGCAGCGCCCCGCGCCAAACTCATCTTCTGGACGATCGTGTCCTTCTTCGCGGTGGCGTTCGTGGCTGCCGCGTTCTGGTCATGGTCGATCGTGGGCAATGTGCGCCAGCAGGCGGCTGTGACCGACGCGCGGCTGCGCGAACTCGCGTGGGCCGTGCTCGCCTACGCCGACCGGAACGACGGGTTCCCCACGAGCGAGGCCGAGCTGCGCGCGTTCGTCGGCGAGCCTGCCGTGCTTCCCGAAGCGCTTGAGAAGAAGCCGCTTGCGATCGAGGGCCGCGTCTACCCGATGACGCGCGCCGAGGCCGGCGCGCCCGAAACGCTCGCATCGCTCGATCTGGTCTTCACATCCATCGAGGTCGAGTGGCCGATCGAACGCGATGTCCAGCCCATTCTTCGCCCACGGGGGCTCCCCACGCTCCAGGGCACGGGTTCGACCGTCGGCGACTGGCTCTTCGCCATGACCGAGCGACTGCGCGCGCAGTGACGCAGGGGCTTCGAGCGCGGGTTTTCCGCGATTTTCCGTGGGCGGAACGGGGCGCTTTTCGCTAGATTCGGCGTATGTCCGAAGTCGTCGTTCCCGCCGCAAGCGCACCTGCCGCAATCGAGAAGTCCCTGCCCGAGACGCCGCTCCGCGATGTGATGGGCGGCGCGAGCCGGTGGACGATCCCGATCCACGAGCATGGCTTCATCGCCCTCGTCGACGCGATGCCGCGCCTCGTCCCCGAGGGGCAGACCGCCGACAGCGCGATCGTCCAGTCGGCGCGCGTCAGCTACGGCCAGGGCACGAAGATGGTCAGCGAGGACCGCGGCCTCGTCCGCTACCTGATGCGCCACCGCCACTCGACGCCGTTCGAGATGGTCGAGTTCAAGTTCCACATCGCGATGCCGATCTTCATCGCGCGTCAGTGGATCCGCCACCGCACCGCGAATGTGAACGAGTACAGCGCGCGCTACTCGATCATGCCCGACCGCTTCTACCGCCCCGACATCGAGAATGTGCGCAAGCAGTCGAAGTCGAACCGGCAGGGCGGTGAAGGCCCGATCGACGCCGGCACGGCCGAGGAGTTTCTGAAGCTGCTCGAGGGCGCCGAGGCGAACTACCAGAAGTACCTCGAGCTGACCGAGCGCGGCGTCGCGCGCGAACTCGCCCGCGCCGTCCTCCCCGTGAGCGTCTACACCGAGTGGTACTGGAAGTGCGACCTGCACAACATCTTCCACTTCCTGTCGCTGCGCATGGATCCGCACGCGCAGATCGAGATCCAGGACTATGCGAAGGCGATGTACGAGCTCATCAAGCCGATCGTCCCGGTCGCGTGCGAGGCGTTCGAGGACTATCGCCTGAACGCGATGCACCTGACCGGCCTCGAGATCGACGCGATCCGCACGGGCAAGCCCCTCGCGACGGAGAACAAGCGCGAAACCACCGAGTGGGAAGCCAAGAAGGCGCGGCTCGGGCTTCTTTGAGCGGTCGCCGCTGCGGCGGCTCCCTCTGGTGCTTCTTTAAGTGGTCGCGGCGGCGGGGGCCGCTCAGGTCACGACCGCCGCTTGCGGCTGCCGTGCTTCTGGAACACGGCCTTCGACTCCGCGCGCGCCTCGCTTGTCGCGCGCAGGCCGTA
>JBEAUK010000120.1:0-23698 GCA_041161465.1 Planctomycetota bacterium
TTCCTGTGCACCCGCCCGGCGCACTGGCACCCCGTGCTCGCGACCCTCGGCGCGATCGCGCTCTACGCCGGCACCATCTGGCTCGAGCATCTGTGGTTTGCCGATCCCAAACACCTCGGGATCGTGTTCTTCACGGGCATACCCTTCGGACTGACCTGCCTTTGGGCGATCGCCGCGGCGATCGTCCACGACTGAACCGACGCGAGCGCATACGCTTCGCCCCTCGGCATGAACGACACGCCCTTCATCCTCCAGAGCCCCTTCCAGCCGATGGGCGATCAGCCGCAGGCGATCGAGGAGCTCCCCGAGGGCGTCGAGGCGGGCCGCCGCCACCAGGTGCTGCTCGGCGCGACGGGCACGGGCAAGACGTTCACCATCGCGAACGTGATCTCGCGCGCGAACAAGCCGACGCTGCTCATCTCGCACAACAAGACGCTCGCCGCGCAGCTCTACGAGGAGATGAAGGAGCTCTTCCCGAGGAACGCCGTCAGCTACTTCGTGAGCTACTACGACTACTACCAGCCCGAGGCGTACATCCCGCAGCGCGACATCTACATCGAGAAGGACGCGTCGCGCAACGCGGACCTCGACCGCCTGCGGCTCGCGGCGACCAGCCAGCTCCTCTCGCGCCGCGACACGATCGTCGTCGCGAGCGTCTCGTGCCTCTACGGCCTCGGCAGCCCGAGCGAGTACCGCAACAAGACGATCTTCATCGAGCGCGGCATGCAGCTCGACCGGCGCGCGTTCCTGCTCGGCCTCTCGGCGATGCAGTACTCGCGCAACGAGATGGCGCCCGCGCGCGGCAACTTCCGCGTACGCGGCGACTGCATCGAGGTCTATCCGGCCTACGAGCAGTACGCGATCCGCATCGATCTCTTCGGCGACGAGGTCGACACGATCCAGCTCTTCGATCCGACGAGCGGCGAGCTTCTCGCCGACGAGCAGAAGACCTTCATCTTCCCCGCCGTCCACTATGTGATGCCCGACGAGCAGAAGCAGGTCGCGATCCAGTCGATCCGCGCCGAGCTCGATGCGCGCGTCCTCGAGCTGCGCAGCGAAGGCAAGCTGCTCGAGGCGCAGCGCCTGCTCGCGCGCACCAAGCACGACCTCGAGCTGCTCGAGGAAACCGGCTTCTGCAACGGCATCGAGAACTACTCGCGTCATTTCGACGGGCGCCCCGCGGGTGCCCGCGCGTGGACGCTGCTCGACTACTTCCGCCAGGCGCCGGGCGGCAAGAACGAGGACGACTGGCTCGTCATCATCGACGAGAGCCATGTCACGATCCCGCAGATCCGGGGCATGTACTTCGGCGACCGCGCGCGCAAGCAGACGCTCGTCGACCACGGTTTCCGCCTGCCGAGCGCGCTCGACAACAGGCCCCTCAAGTTCGAGGAGTTCGTCGAGCTCGTGCCGCAGGTGATCCATGTGAGCGCGACGCCCGGCCCGTGGGAGCTCACCGAGGCGAACGGCGTCGTGGCAGAGCAGGTCATCCGTCCGACGGGCCTCGTCGACCCGCCGATCGAGGTGCGCCCTGCGCGCACGCAGGTACCCGACCTCCTCAAGGAGGCGCGCCTCCGGGCCGAGAAGGGCGAGCGCACGCTCGTCACCGCGCTCACGAAGCGTCTGTGCGAGGACCTCACCGCGTACCTCCACAAGGAAGGGATGCGTGTCCGCTACCTCCACAGCGAGATCGAGACGCTTGAGCGGCTCGAGCTCCTGCGCGACCTGCGCGAGGGCGCGTTCGATGTGCTCGTCGGCGTCAACCTGCTGCGCGAAGGCCTCGATCTTCCCGAGGTCTCGCTCGTCTGCATCCTCGACGCCGACAAGCAGGGCTTCCTGCGCAGCCAGTCGAGCCTGATCCAGACGATGGGCCGCGCCGCGCGCAACGCGAACTCGATGGCGCTTCTCTACGCCGACGAGATCACCGAGGAGATGCAGAAGGCGATGGACGAGGTCACGCGCCGCCGCCGCAAGCAGCTTGCGTACAACGCCGAGCACGGCATCGTGCCGAAGACGATCGAGAAGGCGATCCGCCGCGGCATCGAGCTCGAGCTCGCCGCGCACCGCACCGCGCGCCGCGCCGCCGGCGCGACGGACGAGTCGGACGACGAGAACGCGCTCGACCGCGAGGAACTCCTCGGCCAGATGCAGGCCGAGATGATGGAGGCCGCCGAGCGCCTCGAGTTCGAGAAGGCCGCGCGCCTCCGCGACGAGATCAACAGGCTGAAGTCGATGCCCGCCGACGCGCGCGCGCGCGGCGGCCGCACCACGAGCAAGGAATCAGGCGAACGCCAGCCCTCCAAGGCAGGCATGCCCGGCACCCGCGCAGGCCGCGGGCGCAAGCGGCGGTGATCGTGCTCAGCGGTTGAAGATGGTCGCCATCGCGAAGATCATCGCCAATCGCAGCAAGAAGCCGCCGACCACGAAGACAACGCCGATGAGGAAGGCGCGCTTCATCTCGACGCCGTACCGCAGGAAGAGGACGCAGCTGATGCCGACGCCTGCGACGAACTTTCCGACGAGGAACGACCAGTCGCCGAAGTTCGACTGAAATCCCCATCCGATCGCGATCGAGACCACCGCACCGACCAGCGCAAGCACCAGTGCGTGCACAAGGTCGATCTCATCGTCGCCAAGCCACTTGACGAGACCGAGCAGGATGAGCGCGTCGAGGACGATGTCGCACATGTGGGGGCTCCGTTGCAGGCCGGCACCGACCGGCCGGGGTTGGACCACGCAGCGCCGTCACGACATGGGCTCGCGGCGTCGGGAAAGTACCAAACGACTCGGACCCTGGTCTGTCTACAATCGCCGCCGCCATGAATATGAACCCTACGCGCCTTCGCGCGCTCATCGTCCCCTACCTCGCGATCCTTGCCTTCGCCGGCTGCGCGACGAGCCCGTCCTCCAAGTCGTCAGACCCGCAATCGGTCGCTCCGAGGCGCGTGGCGATCGTGCTGACGAACCACGGCCAGCTCGGCGACACGGGCAAGACCACGGGCTTCTTCCTCTCGGAAGCCACGCACCCCTACGAGGTGTTTCACAAGGCCGGCTATGAGATCGACTTCCTCTCGCCGAAGGGCGGCGAGGCGCCGATGGACGGCGTCGACCGTACAGATCCGATCAACGCCGCTTTCCTCGACGACGAGGCGCTCGTCGCGCGCACGAAGTCGACGACCTCGATCGCGAAGGCGATGTCGGTCCCCTACGACGCGGTGTTCTTCTCGGGCGGTCATGGCACGATGTGGGACTTCCCGAACGACGCGAGCGTGCAGGAACTCATCCGCGAGGTCTATGAACGCGGCGGCGTGGTTGCCGCGGTCTGTCACGGGCCGGCGGCGCTGGTGAACGCGCGACTCTCGAGCGGCATGTATCTCGTCGCGGGCAAGGAAGTCTCGGCCTTCACCGACGAGGAGGAGGTCGCCGTCAAGCTTGAGACCGTGGTGCCGTTCGCACTTGAGTCGACGCTGCGCGCCCGCGGCGCCCGCTTCGTCGAGGCGCCGAACTTCGAGAAGAAGGTCGCGGTGTCCGAGCGCCTGGTGAGCGGACAGAACCCCGCCTCCGCGACAGGCGTCGCGGAAGCCGTGGTGGAGCTTCTCAGCGCGCGCGCGAAGTGACGCCCCCGCACGGCCCGAACGAGGTCAGGGTTCTGCAAGAGGTCGGGATTCCAATCGGTCAGGATTCCCTGCGCTTTGCCCGGAGGCTGAAGATCTTCTTCATCTCCTCGTTGTCCGCCTTGAGCGTGGCGATCTCCTTGCGAAGCCCCTCGAGTTCCTTCACGACATTGAGGGAATCCAGCTTGGCGAGACTCGAGAGTTCCTCGATGTCCATGTCCTCGAGGGTCTGGCTGAACTTCTGCTGAAGCTCGGCAAGGAACGCGTCGCGGAACATCTTCTCCGCCTCGTCGAGCGCCTCCGTCATCCGGCGCTCGACCTCCTTGATGTTGTCCTTCTCGACATATCCCTCTTGGAAGATGCCGCTGATGCACGCCCCTTCCCAATGGCTTGACTCGACCGAGACTCCATGCTCCTCAAGGAACGAGACGAGGCCCGCGTTGAAGTCGATGTCCGAGTAGAGCGACCGATGCCTGCCCGCGACCCGCTCGAGTCGGTTGTAGTCGTCGACGATCCACTCGAGCCAGCCCATGAACTGGTCGGGGACATCGTCGCCTCGACACACGAGGACGCGTCCGTCGACCGTGTCGCCAATCTCCGGCGAGTCGGGCTCGCGCTCGTACTGATCTTCCTCCTCCTCGTCGCTGTCGGCGTCATCGACGACATCGTCCTCGAGTTGGTCCTCGAGTTGGTCCTTGAGTTCGTCCTCGAGTTCGTCCTCTGGCTTCTCCTCTTCCGGTCCCATGTCGTGGCTCATCGGCGCTCTCCTCCATCTGGCTCTGGAAGCCCCGGTTCAGCGTACCGCTCGTGAACAGATTCCAGTCCCTCATCTGGGGGTTCCACGCCGCGTTTCCGCAGTTTGTCGCCATTCCCACATCAGGCGCGCTCGCGCTCATCGGCGTCGCGAGCCTCGCCGGATTCGGCCGTCGACGGCGCTGAGTCCGGCGCGCTCGAGCGACTTCGAGAGCGCCCTCCGCAGCGTCGAGGCGGCGGCATCGATCGCGTCGTAGTAGCACTTCGCCCGCTTCTCGATCCGCAGCGACCTGACGCGCGGGCAGCTCACGAGGATCGCGCAGCGCTTGTCGACGCCTCCACGAGGACCGTTGATGTCGCTGAGCCTCACCTCGACCTCCGCCGCTGCGCCGAACGCGCGGTCGACGATGGTTCCGATTCGATCGACGATGTAGGCGAACTCCGCCTCGCTCGTCTTGATGTGTCCGTCGAAGAGCCGAAGGTGCATGGCCTGCTCCAATTCTGCGTGCGTGCTCACGGCTGTGCGTCGACCGACCAACGGCGGTCGGGTCCTCGCCGCTACGGCGCCGATGCGCCGGGGTTCATGAATTGGACGAACCTTTGATTTGCATTCGCGACGAGCGCCGAGAACGCATGCCCGAAGGCACGGATGGGTGCCTTGACCACCCCCGAGCAGGCCGATTCCCCCGAGTTCACTTGCGCGGGCGCAGAGTCGCAGTAGGGTTTCCGCTCGGAGCGCGCATGCCGTCCCCGGCGCGCAAGTGAACCAATGCAAACGCGAAACCCCATCCTGCCGTTCCTTCAAAATGTCGCCCTGTTTTCCGCGCTTGGCTGCGCGGCTGCAGCGCAGGCGGGCGACCCGATCGTGATCGGAACCTTGTCGCAGGACCGAAGCCCCAGTTGCGGGGATATCTCGTACGGCTTCCTCGACGGCAACTTCTTCACGAACGTGCGCGCGGCGCTTGAGAGCGATGCGAACTTCAGCCCCGGAGGCATCGTCGGTCGCGATGTGGTCTTCGCCCCGCCGATGTCGCTCATCACCAACGAAGCCCTGCAGGGAGTCGACATCCTGTTCGTGTCGCCGTCCCAACCGGCGCTGTCGGACTGCGAGGTCGCCGCGATCGGGAGCTTCCTGAACGCTGGCGGAGGAGTGTTCGCATTTGCGAACGACGCCGGCGTCGAACTCGCAGCGCTGGTGGGCGCGACCGACGGAGGCATCGGCGCAGGAACCGGACAGGTCCTCCGCGGCACGGCCATGTCCGCAGGTCCATTCGGAATCGTGCAGGGAGATCTCGGCTGGTCGTTCCACCGCGTCTTCAGCCCGCTCGGCAAGAGCGGGCAGGCGTGCGTCACGTCGAGCGGAGCGATCGCCGCCTCGTTCACGCGCGGTCTCGGCCGGCTGATCATCGTGAACGACGAGGAATGGTGCGGCGACCAGACGCTGAGCGGCTGCGCGGCCTCGTGGATGCCGAGCGCACCGCGGCTCACGCTGTTTCTCAATTCAGTCGCGTGGGTCGCGCCTGCGGCTTCGTTTGCCTACGCCGATCCAGGGCCGACTCCCGACATCGATTGCGACGGCGATGTCGATGGGTTCGACCTCGCGCTGCTGCTGAATGCGTGGGGTCCCTGCTCAGGCTGCCGCGCGGACATCACTCGCGACGGTCAGGTCAACGGCAAGGATCTCGCGATTCTGCTCGTAAACTGGTCAGCGTGAGCGCACCTCGCATCAGTCCCACCCGCCCCGCGACCACTGGCGACATCGCGGCGCTTGTCGCGTTGGCGCGGCGGTCGTTCTTCGAGGCCTACTGCGAGACCGACGACCACGCCGTGATCGAGGAGTACTGCGCGCGAAACTTCACGGGCGAAGGATTCGCGTCGATCCTCGCGGATCCACGCTCGAGGATCCTGCTCGTCGACGGGGACTCGAACGGACTCGCCGGCTACGCGCATGTCGCGGCATCGACGCCACCGAGCTGCGTGCGTGGCGAGCATCCGATCGAGCTCGTCCGGCTCTATCTCACGCGCGAGTGGATCGGCCGCGGCGTCGGGGCCGCGCTTCTGCGCGACGCGATCGACGAGGCGCGCAGACTCGGCGGACGCACGCTGTGGCTGGGCGTCTACGAGCGGAATCAGCGCGCGATGGCGTTCTACGAGCGCTTCGGCATGCAGGTCGTCGGCACCAAGCCCTGGGAATGGGGCGGCGAGGTCTTCCAGGATCCCGTCATGTCGCGCGCGATCGACTAGGCGATCGGCTCAGGCCCGAAACGAAGACGCGCGCCGTTCGAGCGCGCGCCACTCATCTGGACCTGGAATGAGCTTGCCTGAATTGAGGTTCGGCACGCCCGTCATCGAGGCATCGGCCATGACGGTCGAACTCGTCTTCGGAGCGTGCCCCGCGGCTGGGAGCGAGGCTCCAACAGTCGACGCGCCAGCCGTTCCTTTCGGGTTCGCGGCAGCGCTGGGGGCAAGTCCTGGGGTCGGTGTGACCGGAGACATCAGGTGACAATTCCTACGACAGGTTTCGGCAGTTGAACGCAAGCAGACGCAAAAACAGTTCAAATTCGCGTTGCCACGCCATGGGACGCGCCGTCAACGCCCGTATTCCACCACTTCTGCGGCTGCGGAAGCGAGGTTTGCGGCCCTGACTCCCCTATCATCGTCTCCCCATGGCCACGCCCGAGAAGTCGATCCGCGTCCGAGGCGCGCGCGAGCACAACCTCAAGAACCTCTCGGTCGAGATCCCCCGCGACAAGCTCGTCGTGATCACGGGCGTGTCGGGTTCGGGAAAGAGTTCGCTCGCCTTCGACACGATCTTCGCCGAAGGCCAGCGCAAGTACATGGAGTCCCTCTCCGCGTACGCCCGGCAGTTCCTCGACCAGATGCAGAAGCCGAATGTCGAGGCAATCGAGGGATTGCCACCGACCATCGCGATCGAGCAGCGCTCGGGCGGACACAGCCCGCGATCGATCGTCGCGACCACGACGGAGATCTGGGACTACCTGCGTCTTCTCTATGCGCGCTGCGGCACGCCGACCTGCTGGCACGCCGAGGAGACCGGGAAGGGCAAGTCGAAGTCGGTGCGTTTCTGCGGCAAGGAGATCACGGCCTCGAACCCGAGCCAGATCGTCGAGACGCTGGTATCGAAGTTCGTCGGCAAGCGCGCGATGCTCTGTGCGCCGGTGATTCGCGCGAAGAAGGGCTTTCATCGCGAGGTGCTCGAGGGCCTCCAGAAGCAGGGCCTTGTGCGTGCCCGCGCCAACGGCAAGGTCATCGACCTCCGCGAGGTGCTCAAGAACGGCGGCGAGAATCCGCTTGGGTTCGGCCGCTACGAGATGAACGACATCGACGCGGTCGTCGACCGCATCGTGCTCGAGGAATCCGCGCGGCAGCGCATCGCCGAGAGCGTCGAGACGGCGCTCAAGCTCGCCGAAGGCTCGCTCGTCGTCTTGATCGAGGACGCGACCGGCAAGGAGGCTGGCTCGAAGGACGGATGGGTCGAGCACCGCTACAGCGAGAAGTTCGCCTGTCCCGATCACCCGAGCTGTGCGCTCGACGAACTCGAACCCCGCCTCTTCAGCTTCAACTCGCCGCAGGGCGCGTGCCCCGCGTGCGCGGGCCTCGGCACGGTGAACGAGTTCGACGAGTCGCTGTGCGTGCCCGACATGACCAAGCCGCTGCGCGAGGCGATCGAGCCCTGGCGCCGCAACGGCCGGCGCATGAACATCTACTACGCGCGCGCCCTGCGCAGCTTCGCGGCGCTTGCGAAGATCGACCTCGACATGCCGTACGCGGATCTTCCCGCGAAGACGCGCACCGCGCTCATGTGGGGCTCGTCGGCCGAGGGCGTCAAGCTCGCGTTTGACTGGGAAGGCGTGCTGCCGCACCTCAAGCGCCGCTCCACCGAGACCGAGAGCGAGAACGTGAAGGAACGCCTCATGGCCTACATGAGCCAGGCGCCCTGCCCCGCGTGCAACGGCCGCCGCCTGCGGCCCGAGGCACTCGCGGTCAAGCTGAAGAGCGGCACGCTCGCGCTCTCGATCAGCGATGTCGCGGCGATGACGGTCTCGCGCGCGCTGGCGTTCGTCCAGTCGATCGAGTTGTCGAAGGAATCACGCCAGATCGCGGCGCCCATCCTCAAGGAAGTCGAGGCGCGGCTCGGGTTCCTCGCATCGGTCGGGCTCGACTACCTGTCGCTCGACCGCACCAGTTCGACGCTCTCGGGCGGCGAGGCACAGCGCATTCGCCTCGCGACGCAGGTCGGCAGCGGCCTCGTGGGCGTCTGCTATGTGCTCGACGAGCCGACGATCGGCCTTCACCAGCGCGACAACGACCGGCTGATCGCGACGCTGCGCCGTCTCTCCGACATCGGAAACACCGTGCTCGTCGTCGAGCACGACGAGGACATGATGCGCGCGGCCGACTGGATCGTCGACATCGGACCGGGTCCCGGACGGCACGGCGGCACGCTCGTCGCCGAGGGCGACCTCGCGCAGATCGCCGCGCACCCGACGAGCCTCACCGGGGAGTATCTCTCGGGCCGGCGCAAGGTCGAGGTGCCGAAGAAGCGCCGCGCGGTGAGCGAGTCAAGCGCCATCGTGGTCAAGGGCGCCGCCGCCAACAACCTGCGCGGCATCGACGTCGCGTTCCCCCTCGGGGGCCTTGTGTGCGTGACAGGCGTCTCGGGCTCCGGAAAGTCGACGCTCGTCAACGACATCCTCCTCGCGGCCGCGCGCAAGCATGTGCTCGGCGAGAACGTCAACCCAGGCGCGCACACGCGCGTCACCGGCTTCGGCAAGATCGCGCGCGTGGTCGAGGTCGACCAGTCGCCGATCGGCCGAACGCCGCGCTCGAACCCCGCGACCTACACGGGCATCTTCGACGAGATCCGCCGCATCTGGTCGCTCGTCCCCGAGTCGAAGATCCGCGGCTACGAGCCGGGCCGCTTCTCGTTCAATGTGAAGGGCGGCCGCTGCGAGGCCTGCCAGGGCCAGGGAGTGAAGCGCATCGAGATGCACTTCCTGCCCGACGTGTTCGTCGACTGCGAGGTCTGCAAGGGCAAGCGCTACTCGCGCGAGACGCTCGAGATCAAGTACCGCGGACGGACGATCGCCGATGTCCTCGACGCGACCGTCGAGGACGCGCTCACCTTCTTCGACGCGCATCCGAAGATCAACCGCATGCTCGAGTGCCTGCGCGATGTCGGCCTCGGCTACATCCAGCTCGGGCAGGCGTCGACCACGCTCTCGGGCGGCGAGGCGCAGCGCGTGAAGCTCGCCACCGAACTCGGAACCGCGACCGACGCGCCGACGCTCTATGTGCTCGACGAGCCGACGACGGGCCTGCACTTCGCCGATGTCGCCCGCCTGCTGACCGTGCTCGAGCGTCTTGCCGACAAGGGGCACACGCTCGTCGTCATCGAGCACAACCTCGATGTCGTGAAGTGCGCCGACTGGATCGTCGACCTCGGGCCCGAGGGCGGCGACCGCGGCGGCACGGTGGTCGCGACAGGCACGCCCGAGCAAGTCGCGCGCGACAAGGCGAGCTGGACGGGGCGCTGGCTGAAGCCTCTGCTTGCGCCCGCCGCGCGCGAGCCCTCCGCGGGCACGGCGAAGTCGGCGCGAACGACAGCGGCCGCCACACGCTGAGTGCGCGCGGCGGCCGCCGGAACGATTCAGACGGGATGCGTCACTTCTTCGACTTGGCTTCCTTCACCTTGATCTCAGGGCCAGGCATCACCTGGCCGTCGACCGCGGCGAAGATCACGCCGATGTGGTGCGTCGCAGCCGGCGCCTTGCGCGAGCTGTTGGCGCGGCCACGGGCGCGGCGGGCGATCTCGTCGATCTCGCTGCACAGCGTGCGGAGTCGCGAGACCTCCTCGTCGGTGAAGTTCTCCCAGTGGAGGCTGATTCGCCGGCCTGCCACGCCGCCCGCGCGACGCTCGAGCGCGGTCGCCCGGCTCTCCGCGAGCCACGGACGATAGAACTCGGCGAGACGCTGCTGGTCGCGCTTCGAGTCGCCATCGACCTCGAGCGTCACATCGCCGATGGTGCAGCGGTAGTAGCGCGGGCGCTTGCCGCGGCGGCCCGGAGTCGGCGCCCCCGCGCGCGACACCAGAAGCCCGGCCTTCTCAAGATGGCGGAGATGGAAGTACAACGCGGTTCGGTTGAGGCCGACGGCCTGCGCGAGCTCGGTCACCGAGGTTTCGCCGAGACGGCGTGCCGTCTCGAGGATGCGAAGCCGAAGCGGAAGCCGAACGGCCTGCCAAAGCTGGGTGCGGGAGAGCTGCATGTTGGGGGATTCGGTCTGCGTATCAGGCATGTCACACCACAGGGTGCGCGGCGGCCGATCGGGCCGAGCGTGAGTTTGGTAGGGAATCACCGGCAAGGAGGCGAGGAAACGCACTCGATCCGGCTTCAGCGCGATGAAGAAGGACAGCTCCGCGAGGAAATCCACATCGCCTGAACGCCGCATCCGCCCAAGATGCGGAACTTTTCCTTTGAGGATTGGGCGGCAGCGCGTCTGCTCTTCGTGTTCGTTGCTGCACGACACGAAAACAGAGGCCCGTCACCCGAACAGAGGAAACTCCTAAAATTCGGTCGACTTGTCAAGAGCAAGCGACACGATGCGCTCTGCATTGCGGAAATCGTGTGCATACACGCATAGAAGACTCCGAAAGAACCGCGGAGCGGCGCGATTGCATGGGACAATCAGCGAGATCGTCGGCGGCTACCATGACGGAATGTCCGAATTTCCGCCGGTCGCAGAGCCGAATCTTGCGCTGCGCGTGCTGATGATGCCGCGCGACACGAATCACCAAGGCACGATCTTCGGTGGCATCATCCTCGCCTACGTCGATCAAGCTGGCTACATCGAGGCGCGGCGACACGGACTCCACAGATGGGTGACGGCGAGCGTCGATCGCGTCGACTTCAAGGCGCCGGTCGCCATCGGCGAGGTCGTGGAGTTCAAGACGCGCACGATTCGTCTCGGTCGGACCTCCGTCACCGTGCAGGTTGTGGTCGACGCCGAACGACTCGACGGCACCTGGTCACGCGTCACCGAGGCGCAGCTGACGATGGTGTCGGTCGACCCACACGGCAAGGCGTTCCCCTTCCGAGAGCCTCCCCACCCGTCCAGCGCATGAACGAGCCTGCACGCATCGCCGTCCTGATCTCGGGAGGAGGCCGCACGGCCGCCAACATCCACGAGGCCTGCCTCGATGGGCGCGTCCGCGCACGCGTCGCCCTCGTGGTCGCGCATCGGGAGGAGATCTCGGGTGTCGCTCGGTGCCGCGCGCTGGGGCTTCGCGTTGCGGTCGTGCCGGCGGGCGACTCCCTCGCCGACCGGATCGACTCCTGCCTCGCCGCGGCCGAGATCGATCTCGTCTGCCTCGCCGGTTATCTGCGCCGCTTCCGAGTGGGAACGCGCTGGTCGGGCCGGACGCTGAACATCCACCCCGCCCTCCTGCCCCGATTCGGCGGCAAGGGCATGTACGGAATGCGTGTCCACGAGGCCGTGCTGGCCGCGGGAGTGACGGAGTCTGGCTGCACCGTGCACGAGGTCGACGAGGAATACGACCACGGCGCGACCGTCCTCGAGAGGCGCTGCGCGGTGCTTGCCGATGACACGACGGAGAGTCTGGCGGATCGCGTCTATCGTGAGGAACTGGCTGCGTATCCACAGGCGATCGCCATGACGCTCGAACGACTCGCGCAAACACCCCTTGTTTCTGGATCGGTGCGATGAACCGGCTCGCCCGCATCGCCCTTCGCGTTGCGTGCTCGATCGCCCTGGGACTTCCTCCCTCCGCAGCCATCGCCACCACGCCGCCGACCGCCCCGAGCGACAACGCTCCCTCCGCCGTGCCCGGTCGGATCGCCATCGATGTGGCGCTGCGCGAGCGTGACTTCAGGAAGGCCGACGACCTCATCGCCAGGCGCATCGCCAGCGGCGACCGCGATCCGATTCTGCTTTACAACCACGCCTGCGTGCTCGCGCAGCTCGGGCGCCTCGAGGACGCGGAGAAGCAGCTCCTCGAGAGCGTGAAGGCGGGCTTCAGCGAGTTCGACCTGATGGAGGGCGATGCGGATCTCGACCCGATCCGCGAAGGTCGAACCTACACAGCGATCATGGAGGCTCGTACGCGCCTCGCGGAGAAAGCCCCGAAGGGCGGACCTGCGCGGCCCGCGCGCCGCACCGCGCCCGACCCGCTTGGACGGTGGAAGTCCGAGCATGGCGACCGCTACCGATACGAGGTCGACCCCGAGCGCGGGCTCGCCTACGCGACCTCGCTCGACGAGTCGTCGCATAAGCGCATGCGCGACATGCTCGAGCGCCTCGAGCGCCATCTCCTCGAGGCCTACTTCGAGAAGCCGCCGCAGGATCCAGCGCTCATCGCCATCGTGCGCCCCGAGGACGCCTCGAGGTACCTCGATCGACCGGAGGTCCGCGGGATGTATCTCCACCGCGAGCGACGGCTCGTTTCCCGCGACACGGGCCAGAGCCTCACGCACGAGTTCGTGCATCTCCTGCATTTCGCAGACATGGAGCGCCGGAACCAGCGTCATCCGATCTGGATCCAGGAGGGCCTCGCGAGCCTCTACGAGGATTACACCCTCAACGACGATGGTTCCGTCGAGTTCCATCCGAACATCCGCTTCAACATCGCGCGCAAGCAGGTCGTGTCGCGCACCGCGCGCGACTGGAAGGACCTGTTCGGCATGTCCGCCGACCGGTTCATGCAGGACGCGGAGCGTCACTATCCGCAGGTGCGCTCCATCTTCGAGTTCTTCGCGCGCGAGCGGAAGCTCGAGGCGTTCTACAAGGCGCTCATCGAGACCTCGCGCGACGATCCCAGCGGGGTGCGCGCCGTCGAGCGCGCGTTCGGCGAGCCGCTCTCCAAGGTCGAGGCTCGCTGGCGCATCTGGATGACACAGCGCGGCGAGATCGACGATCGAGTCTCAAAGGGCGATGCCTCGCTCGGGCTGACAGCCGACGATGCCGTCGATGGCGCCCGAATCCGATCCTTCGTGATCGGATCGGCGGCGCGCGCGGCTGGCCTGCGGGTCGGCGATGTCATCTTCTCCGTGGCGGGAGCCCCGGTCCGAAACCGCGACGAGCTGATGCTCGCCGTCGCACGGCTGACGCTCGGCGAGGCGGTCGAGGTGCGCTACCGACGCGACGGCAGCGATTCCTCCACGATGGTCACGCCCCGACCACTCGGCCGCTGATCGGGCGCGCCGCGGCGGTCGGTTCAAGCAGTCGATCCTGCGGTGCGCTTCTCTGACACAAGCTCACCCGCCGAACCTACACTCACGCACATGCAGGTGACGGAACGAGGCGAGGCCACAGGCACATCGAAACGAGGCGGAGGCGGCGCGCGCTTCTTCCTGCGCGGTCTCGGCGTCATCTTGCCGAGCATCCTGACCCTGTGGATCCTCGTCGCCGCGTTCCGCTTCATCGACGGGAACATCGCGGCGCCGATCAACGCAGGCCTGCGACTGTGCGTCGCGACCGTGGCGGGCGCATCCGATGCAGCACAGTTCCGGCCCACGCCCGAGGCGCTCCAGACGGAGGTCGCCCGAGCCGAGCGTCTGCGCCTCGACGCCTCCGAGGGCGCGGCCCGCGCGCGGGTGATCCGGGCGAATGTCGCCGAGTGGTGGGAAGCCCACTGGTACCTTGACCTCGCCGGCCTCGTCCTCGCGGTCATCGCCGTCTACATCCTGGGACGCCTCGTCGGCGGTTATATCGGTCGCCGCCTCCTCGCCGCCTTCGAGTCGGGGATGCTCTCGGTCCCGGGCATCCGAAGCGTGTATCCCGCGCTAAAGCAAGTGGTGGAGTTTCTGTTCGGAAGCGAAAAGCAGAAACTCAGTTTCAACCGAGTCGTGATGATCGAGTATCCCCGACCGGGCATTTGGTCGATGGGGCTGGTGACGGGAGACGCCGCGCGTGAAGTGCGCGCGGCAGTAGGCGACTCAGTGACGGTCTTTGTTCCAAGCTCACCGACGCCGTTCACGGGGTGGACCGTGACCGTCCCACGCGACCAAGTTCGCGAATTGCCCATCACCATCGACGAAGCGCTCCGCTACCTTGTGTCAGCGGGTGTCGTTGTTCCCGGAGACAAGATCGGTACCGAGCCCTCCAACAAGGCCGTCACGACCTGAAGTCCGTGCGGCCGCTGACCGAAAGGGAATGCCATGCAGATTAACATCAAGGGCAAGCATCTCGACATCACCGAAGCCATCGACACCTATGTCCGCAAGAAGAGCGAGCGCCTCATCCGCTACTTCGACCAGGTCCAGTCGATCGACTGCGTGATCTCGAAGGAGCCGAACGCGTACCATGTCGAGTTCATCGTCGACGTGGCGCACCACGAGGACTTCATCGTGAACTACCGCGATGCCGACCTGTATGCCGCGATCGACCTCGCGATTGACCGCGAGGCGCGGCAGATCGTCGAGCACAAGAAGCAGATCCGCAACCACAAGCACCCGCACTGAATCCCTCGCGACCGCACAAGTGAAGAGACGCCCATGAAGATCCGAGACATCGTCGTCGAGAAGGCCATCGTCCCCAATATGGTCGCGGTGAAGCGCGACGACGCCATCCGCGAGCTGCTCGACGCGATGGTGTCGGCCGGCAAGGTCTCGTCCGACATGCGCGACTCCTTCGCGAAGGCGATCATCGCCCGCGAGAACAAGGGATCGACCGGGCTGAACCATGGTGTCGCGATCCCGCACACCAAGTCGCCCGCCATCAAGTCGCCGATGGCTGCGATCGGCGTCAGCCGCGCGGGCATCGACTTCAACTCGCTCGACAAGCAGCCCGTCTATTCGGTCGTGCTGCTGCTGTCGCCCGAGTCGAAGCCGGAACTCCACCTCGAGGCGATCCAAGCAATCTTCTCGCATCTCTCGAAGGATCAGTTCCGCCGCTTCCTGCGGCAGGCGAAGTCCGTCGAGGATGTGACCACCCTGCTCGACGAAGCAGACGCGGGACAGGTCAGCCGCTGAGGGCCGATGCGTTCCGCGCAGGCGACCATCGTCAACAAGCTTGGGCTGCACGCGCGGCCGGCGATGACGTTCGTCGAGGAAGCGTCTCGCTTCGACTCCTCGATCACCGTCCGCAAGTCAGGCGATGGGGAGACCGTCGACGGCAAGTCGATCCTCCAGATGTTGATGCTTGCGGGCACCTGCGGCACCGTGATCGAGATCACGGCCGATGGGAGTGACGAGGAATCGGCGCTCTCGGCCCTCGTCGCGCTCGTGGCAGGACGCTTCGGCGAAGACGAGTAGCGGAAGGCGAGCGACCGGCCTCACCGACTCAGTTCGCGGGCGAACCGATCCGCTCGGTCGTGGTCTCGCGTCGCATCAACTGCGCAAGGGCCTCGCGCGGCGGCAGACCCTCGAACACCATCATCTCGACCGCCTCGCAGATCGGAATCTCGATCCGCTTCTCGCGCGCGAGCTTCATGAGCGCGCGCGCCGTCGGGACGCCTTCGACCACCGAGATCGTCTCGGCGAGCGCTTCCTCGACTCCGCGCCCGCGGCCCAGTCTCTCGCCGAAACTGCGATTGCGGCCCTCTGGAGCAAAGCATGTGGTCGAGAGGTCGCCGATGCCAGCGACACCGAAGAAGGTCTCGATCTTCCCGCCGAGCGCAACGCCGACCCGGGCGATCTCGGCCAGTCCGCGGGCGAGAAGCGCGCTCTTGGCGTTGACGCCGAGGCCCATGCCGTCGGCGACGCCCGCCGCGATCGCGATCACGTTCTTGCAGGCGCCCGCGACCTCGACTCCGATCAGGTCAGGCGACTGGTAGATGCGCGTCCAGTCGGAGGCGAACGCATTCGCCACGCGAGCCGAGAGCGAGGCGTTCGGGCTCGCTGCCACGAGCGCCGCCGGCAACCGACGGGCGAGTTCCGCTGCGATGGTCGGACCGCTCAGGGCAGCCACCTGCAGCTCGGCACCGAGTGTCTCGGCAAGGATGTCGCATGGAAGCCGGAAGGTGTCCACCTCGATTCCCTTGGCGATGCTGACGATCGGCACGCCCTTCGGCACCGACGGCGCGAGCCTCGCGAAGGTCGGACGGATGAACTGGGTCGGGATGGCGCAAACGATGAGCGTCGAATCGCGGAGCGCCGTGGGATCGGCGGTGACGGTGACAGCGGGATTCAAGCGGAAGCCCGGCAGCCGGGGGCTCTCGCGGGACTCGCCGAGCCGGCGCGCCTCGGCCTCGAACGGCGAGACGAGCACCGTCGGAATTCGACGGGCGGAGAGAATGTCGGCGAGGACCAGCGCCATCTGGCCGTCCCCGACGAGGGCGATCCGCTCGGACAGGTCGTTGCTCACCCCCGAAGGATAACCTCGGCTTGGCTCGGGGATTGAGGACTTGTGTTTCGGGGAGGGTCTTTCGCGAACCGAGGCCGACCCTGCCGCGAACCACGCGCTCGAGCCTCCGCGCGGGCTCTGCTTTCCATTTCCATCGCGCGGATCCCGCGCATCCACATGTCCAATCTTGCGCGCCTGCGTCCGAAGCGCCTCGGAGGCGCAACGAACCCGACCTCGGCCGTGAGGGTCTGCTACCCTCCCATCCCGAGCGGACAAACCTGCTCGGATCGACGACATGTCCACGATCTCATCCTTCCCGAACACGAATTCCAGCTCGAACCGCCTCGCCGACGACTCGTTGGGCGCAGAGCGGCTCGAGCGTCAGCTCTTCGTCGCCCTCTTCGGCGGCGTGCTGCTGCTCGCCGCATGGATCGCCAAGCTGCTCGACATCGAGACGACGGTGGCCAACATCCCGGCGCTCGTCGGCGCGTTGGTGCTGGTGGTGCCGCTGGCGAAGGGCGCCATCGAGGAACTGCGTGAGGGCCGTGCGTCAAGCGACAGCCTCGCGTGCCTCGCGGTCTTCGCTGCCATTGCGAACGAGCTCTACCTCGCGGCGGGCTTCCTTGCGTTCTTCCTGTGGTTCAGCGAACTCGTCCTCTCGCGCACCGCGTGGGGCGCGCAGCGTGCGATCCGCGACCTCATCGAGCTGACTCCCGACATCGCGCGGCTCGTCGACCCCTCAGGCGAGGAGCGTGAGGTCTCGCTCAGCCAGCTCAAGCAGGGCTCGATCGTTCGCGTCCGCCCCGGCGAGAACCTTCCCGCCGATGGAACCGTCCGTGCGGGCACCTCGAGCATCAACCAGGCCTCGCTCACCGGCGAAGCGGTTCCGATCGAGGTCCAGCCGGGCATGCCGGTCTACGCAGGCACGACGAACCTCACCGGCCAGATCGACATCGAGGTCACCGCCGTCAAGGGCGAGACGACCATCGGCAAGGTCGAGAAGCTGATCCGCGAGGCGGAGAGCGCGAAGGGCAAGAAGCAGGAGCTCATCGAGCGCATCTCGGCCTACTACGTCCCCGTCGTCCTGATGGTGGCGCTCATCGTGTGGTTCTTCACGGCGAAGTCTGGCTCGCCCGACGCGAAGGCGGTCGCCGCGGAGCGCGCGATCACCGTGCTCGTGGTCACCTGCCCGGGCGCCCTGCTCATCGCCTATCCGACCGCCATGGTGGCCGCGTTCGCGGCGGCCGCGCGCCTCGGCGTCATGATCAAGCAGACGCGAACGCTCGAGGCGGCCGCCGATGTCGACACCGTCGTCATGGACAAGACCGGCACGCTGACGACCGGCAAGTTCGCCGTCAGCCGCCTCGCGCCCGCGGAGGGCGTCGAGGGCGCTGCGCTCCTCCAGGCAGCGGCTGACGCAGAGCAGTCGTCGAACCATCCGCTCGCGAAGTCGATCCTCGATACCGCCGAGCGCGCGCGCATCAAGCCGCAGGCGCTCACCGCGTACCGCGAGGTCCACGGCCGCGGCGTCGCCGCCACCACCGCCGACGGTGAGATCTTCGCCGGTCGCGGCGCGTGGATCGTCGAGCTCAACCCGGCGCTCGCCGCCGAGGTGAAGGCTGTCGAGGCCAAGATCGAAGGCATGTCGGGCGTCCATGTGATGGCGAACGGCCGCTACCTCGGTGCCGTCGGCCTCGAGGACAAGCTCCGCCGCAACGCGGGCGAGGTCGTCTCGAAGCTTCGTGACCTCGGCGTGCGCCGCATCGCGATCTTCACGGGCGATCGCCTCGCCGTCGCCACCCGCGTCGGTCAGTCGGTCGGCGTCGACTCGATCGAGGCCGAGTGCCTGCCCGAGGAGAAGCACGAGGAACTGAAGTACCTCATCCGTCAGGGGCATCGCACGCTGGTGGTCGGCGACGGCATCAATGACGGCCCGATCCTCGCGACCGCCGATGTCGGCGTCGCGATGGGACTGTCGGGCTCGGACATCGCCACCAACAGCGCGGGCGTCGCGCTGATGAACGACGATCTGCGCAACATCCCGTTCCTCCTCGAGATCGCCCGCAAGGCGAAGTCGGTGATCGCCCTGAACATCACGGTGGCGATCCTGCTCGCGATCATCGGCCTTGCGCTCGCTGCGACCGGCCGGCTCTACATCTGGGTGACGCCGTTCTACCAGGCGGCCGCCTATGTGTTCGTGATCGCGAACTCGCTCCGCCTCGTGCGGTTCGGCGAGGACTTCGCGGCGGCCGAGGAGATCCGCCGCGAGCAGGAGGCGAGCGTGGCCGCAAAGCCCACCCGCAAGCTCGCGGGAGCCTGATCCCCCGCCGCCCCCCTCACGGACGGTCTGTCACCTTTGCTACATTCCGCAGGCGCTCGGCCGACCGAGCGCCTGCTTCATTTCCGCGGAACCACCATGTCCACGCTCGCCCCAATCCAGTCGCTGCTCGGCGCAGATGCCGATTCGCTCCTCTCGCACAAGGCGAAGGTCTCGAAGGATCTCCTGCACCTTCCCTCGCCGTCGTTCGTCGAAGGCGTCTTCGGTCCCACGGATCGAAGCCCACAGGTGCTCCGGAGCCTGCAGGCCATGTTCGGCCACGGCCGCCTGGCGAACACCGGCTACCTCTCGATCCTCCCCGTCGACCAAGGCATCGAGCACTCGGCGGGTGCGAGTTTCGCGAAGAACCCGATCTACTTCGACGGCGAGAACATCGTCAAGCTCGCGATCGACGGCGGCTGCAACGCCGTCGCCACCACCTTCGGGGTGCTCGCGAGCGTGTCGCGCAGATACGCGCACAAGATCCCGTTCATGGTGAAGATCAACCACAACGAACTGATGACCTATCCGAACAAGTTCGACCAGGTCATGTTCGGCTCGGTCCGCGAGGCGTGGAACCTCGGCGCGTGCGCCGTGGGCGCCACGATCTACTTCGGCAGCGATCAGTCCACGCGGCAGATCGTCGAGGTCGCGGAGGCCTTCGAGGAGGCGCACTCGCTCGGCATGGCGACCGTGCTGTGGTGCTACATCCGCAACAACGCCTTCAAGGCCGGCGGCAAGGACTACCACGTCTCCGCGGATCTCACCGGCCAGGCGAATCACCTCGGCGTCACCATCAAGGCCGACATCATCAAGCAGAAGCTCCCGGAGCTGAACGGCGGCTACTCGGCGTTGAACTCCGGCGATTCGAGCTACGGCAAGCTCGACAAGCGCATGTACACCGACCTCGCGACCGATCATCCGATCGATCTGTGCCGATACCAGGTGCTGAACTGCTACTGCGGCCGCGCGGGACTCATCAACTCCGGCGGCGCCAGCGGCTCGAACGACCTCGCCGAGGCCGTCAAGACCGCCGTCATCAACAAGCGTGCAGGCGGCATGGGACTCATCTCGGGACGCAAGGCGTTCCAGAAGCCCATGGATGAAGGCGTCCGGCTCCTCCACGCCATCCAGGATGTCTATCTCTGCAAGGACATCACGGTCGCCTGAGCGCGGCGTGGTTCGCCGCGAGATCCCGACAAATGAAAAGCGGCGCTCGATCGAATCGAGCGCCGCCTTCTCTCTCGCATGCACCGCAGAACGCGATGCCTCCGCGAATCCAGACGACGCACCGTCGCGCCTCGCCCGACTATCTCTATGAGCAAGGCGCATTCGGGTCTGGCCGCGTGTCATCCGTACCGAAAAATCGGTGTACACAACCTGAATGCCACGCCTCTCGCGCGGCAGAGCCGCCTTCGTGCCAGCGCTCTCGGCGCCGGCGAGGCTCGATCTCGCGGCCGCCGAGTCGCCCCTAAGTCCCGTAGAAATGGGCGTTTCCGTGCGCCACGGATGCCATGTCCCCAAGTTGGGTCGCAAAAGATTGCGAAAAACCGCGCAAGTGATGACACGACGACCCCGGGATTTGCGCTTCTTAGGTCGAACAGGACACTTGCGAAGCGGTCCGGAACAACCGCTTCGCGCGACAGATTTCTCTCTCCCGCGAACACCCCGGCAACCCGGGGTTGTTTGTTTTTGCACCGGGAGAGGTCGTGTGAGCCCCCGTAGACTCCCCCCGTGAAGGTTCTGCTCGCCATGTCCGGCGGCGTCGACAGTTCGGTCGCCGCCGCGCTCCTGCAACGCGAGGGCCATGAGGTCGTCGGCTGTTTCATGCGGCTCGGCAGCCCAGGCGAGGAGCTCGAGACCCCGATTGCGGACGCTGCCCGTGCGCTCGGCGCGCCGCGGGCCAAGATCGGCCATCAAGGCTGCTGTTCGATCAACGACGCGGCCGATGCGCGGCTCGTTGCGGCAAGGCTCGGTGTCCCCTTCTACGTCGTCAACTTCCGCAACAACTTCGGGCGGATCATCCGCTACTTCGAGGACGAGTACCACGCCGGCCGCACGCCGAATCCCTGCGTCCGATGCAACGACTGGCTGAAGTTCGGAAAGCTGCGGCAGTACGCAGAGCAGCTCGGTTGCGACGCGGTTGCGACCGGTCACTATGCGCGCGTCGCTGCGACGCAAGCGGGACCGCGGCTCGCGCGCGGCATCGACCACGCGAAGGACCAGTCGTATGTGCTGTTCGGCATCGGCCGCGAGGCCGTCTCGCGCATGATGCTGCCGATCGGCGACATGGAGAAGCCGCAGGTGCGCGAGCTTGCCCGCGAGTTCGCGCTTCCCGTCTCGGAGAAGCCGGACTCGCAGGAGATCTGCTTCGTGCCCGACGACTACGCGTCGTTCCTCGAGCGACGCGATCCTGCACGCTTCGCGGCTGGCGCGATCGAAGATGAGTCTGGACGCGTCCTCGGAACCCACGAGGGGCATCAGCACTTCACCGTGGGACAGCGAAAGGGCCTGCGCGTCCCGGCGACCATTCCGCTCTATGTCCTTCGCAAGGATCCGACGCGGAACGCAGTCGTGGTCGGGCCACGCGAGTCGCTCGAGGTTGGCGGAGTCGAGGCCGACGATGTGACCTGGTACGGCGAAGCGACGGGTGCGGAAGGACTTGCGTGCACCGCGCAGGTGCGGGCCCACGGCGCGCCGATTCCTGCCCGCGTCTCGCTTTCGGAGGGACTCCTGCGTGTCACATTCGACCGCGCCGAGGCGGGCGTGGCGCCGGGACAGGCCGTCGTGTGCTACGACGCCGAGGGCTGTGTCCTCGGCGGAGGCTGGATTCGCGATACATTCCGCGGGTGATTTACGCAGGAGTCGACGAAGCCGGCTATGGCCCGCTGCTTGGACCGCTCTGCGTCGGGATGAGCGCGTTTCGCCTCGCCGATGCGGAGATCGATCCGAGCGGCGCTCGGGTTCCTGATCTCTGGGAACTGCTGTCGCGCGGCGTCTGCCGCAAGCCCAAGGATGCACGGCGCCGCGTCGCGGTTGCGGACAGCAAGAAGCTGAAGTCTGGCGGAAAGCAGCCGCTCATCCATCTCGAACGCGGCGTCCTGGCGTTTCTCGGCGGCGAGACGCCGCGCGACGACGGCGACTACCTCGTGCGGCTCGGGGTCTCGCCACGCGCCACGCGCGCGACGCCGTGGCATGCGCATCCTCAGCCGCTCCCCGTTGCAGTGAGCGAGGGCGAGGTCGCGATCGCGCGAAACCTGGTGCTCGGCGCGATGGATGGCGCCGGGTGCGCGATGGAAGCGCTCGGGGTCTCGGCGCTCGACGCCCCGGCATTCAACGCGCTCTACGGCGAACTCCGCAACAAGGCGCAGGTGAACATGTCGCTTGTCTTCGATGCGGTGCGCCGCGTTGATCTCCTTCGCGGAGATTCGCCGGCGTTCGTGGCGGTGGACCGCCAGGGAGGCCGCGCCGACTACACCCGCGAACTCGAGGCTCATGTCGCGCGCGGTGGAACGATCAGGACACTGCTCGCGGACGACGAGCGATCGATCTACCGAATCGAAACCGACGGAGCGGCGCCGCTCTACATCGCCTTCGAGGTGGGCGCCGAGGAGCGGCACCTGCCGGTCGCGCTCGCCTCGATGGCCGCGAAGTACACGCGCGAGCTGTCCATGCGCCGCCTGAACGCCTACTTCTCGGAGCGGATCCCCGACCTCGAGCCGACCGCCGGGTATGTCGAGGACGGCCGGCGCTACCTCGCCGAGGTGAAGCCCATCCTGGCCCGCGAGGCGATCCCGGAGCGGGACTTCGTGCGGGTCGTCTGACGCGCGGAAGGCGGAAATCCGCGTCCGACGCGCCCAAACCCCTGCAAAGAATGTGCTTGCATTGGGGGCAGCGTGCTTCTACACTCTGCGACTCGGCACTTTTCCGCCGAGAAGACTTCCATGCGAGCCGACGACCCCTCCTGTACCGCTCCCGAAGGACCACGCGCTTCCGCGCGTCCGGCGCTTGTCGCCTTTGGTCCGACGGCGCGCGACTGGTTGAGGGATCGCTCCTGAACGCCCTGCGCGTTCCGCGTGAGTCACCCAAATCCCAAACGACCGCCCGACGCGACCGCTCCACGGCGCAACGGACGATCCGCCCGAAACACAGCGACAAGAGTCCGAACTCTCGAAACCCTCCCGCGAAGGCGCGGGACAGCAATCAGGATCACACGCCATGGCCACCGATCTCACAAAAGTCCGCAACATCGGCATCTGCGCCCACATCGACGCAGGCAAGACCACCGTCTCCGAGCGCATCCTCTTCTACACCGGCCGCAACTACAAGATCGGCGAAGTGCACGAGGGCATGGCGACCATGGACTTCCTCCAGGAAGAGCAGGAGCGCGGCATCACCATCCAGTCGGCCGCGACGACCTGCCCGTGGGAGAAGGACGGCGTCAAGTACAAGATCAACCTGATCGACACCCCGGGCCACGTGGACTTCACGATCGAAGTCGAGCGTTCGCTGCGCGTCCTCGACGGCGCGTGCGCGGTGTTTGACGGCAAGGAAGGCGTCGAGGCGCAGTCCGAGACCGTGTGGCGCCAGGCCGACCGCTACGGCGTGCCGCGTCTCTGCTTCATCAACAAGATGGACAAGATGGGCGCCGACTGGGACTTCTCCTTCAACTCGATCCGCTCGCGCCTCGGCG
>JBEAUK010000139.1:0-5604 GCA_041161465.1 Planctomycetota bacterium
TCGGGTTGTTGCGGTCCCACGGCGAGAGATAGACGCCGAACTTGAGGCCACCCTCGCGGCAGGCATCGCTGAGCTCGCGCAGCACATCGCCCTTGCCGCCCTTCCACGGGCTCGACGCGACCGAGTGCGTGCTCAGTTTCGTCGGCCAGTTGCAGAAGCCGTCGTGGTGCTTCGCCGTGATGACGACGCCCTTCATGCCGGCGTCCTTCATCACCTTGACCCACTGCCGGGCGTCGAGTGCGGTCGGGTTGAAGACGCTGGCCGGCTCGCCGCCATGTCCCCACTCGACGCCCGTGAAGGTGTTCGGGCCGAAGTGGATGAAGCCCGTGAACTCGAGGTCCTTCCACGCGAGCTGCCGCGCCGTCGGCAGCGGACCGATCGGGGCGGGCGGCGGGACGGCAGGTGCGGTCTGGGAAATCGGTTGCATCGCGAGAATCGCGGAGAGCGCGAGCAGGGTCATTCGGGCTGCGATTACAGCCGATTTTCGCGCGAACTGCACGGATAACCTCGCGCGGCAACAACCCAAGGGGATGCGATTCGGCGAAACCTGTGCTAGACTTGTACGCCTTACGGGTTGTAGCGCAGCTTGGTAGCGCGTTTGACTGGGGGTCAAAAGGTCGTGGGTTCAAATCCCGCCAGCCCGATTCGCCTGAGAGCGTGGGAATCATCGGAGCACATCGATGGTTCTCCGCTCGACCGATCCGCCGTGGATCGCGCAGACATCCTCCACCGGGATGCGCCGCGCTTGGCGTCGCTGCTCACGGACCGCACGGGCCCCAGTCTGAAAGCACCTGCGAAAGGTCGCCGCCGTCGACGACGCCGCTTCCGTCGATATCCCCTGCTCCCGGCAATCCCCAGCGGGAAAGCAACTGGCTGAGATCCTCGCCATCGACCTTGCCGTCGCCGCTGAGGTCGCCCGCGCGGCCGATGCGCAGCGACGCGATCTCCGTGGTCCAGCCGCTCGCGTTCTGCAGTTCGCCGATCACCCAGAATGTGCGTCCATCGGTGGGGTCGATCGCGGTTGCGAAGTAGTCGCCCCAGCGCCGGTTCGAACCCGACGGACTCGTCGTGCTTGCGCCGATCACGGTCGACGCACCGAGCACGCCCGGCGGGTCGCAGGGCAACCGGCCGGCGACCTCGAGGGTCGGGTTCAGCGTCGCAGAGGTACGGCCGTACACGAGCGCGACCGAGCCGCCGTCGTTCACCGCGACCGCGGGGAAGATGGTGTGCTCGCCAGTCGCCGCCGTGATGCGGCCTGACTGGACGAGGGTCGGCGTCGCGCCCGACACATCCACTTCGTACCACACCGCGCCCGCTGGGCCGCCCGCGACGAGCGCCGGGTGGTTGGCCGCGAACACGCGTCCATCGCGCACCGCCGCGTTGAAGATGCGGCGGTCGACGATCGACAGCGTGCCCGCGGGCGTCGGAGCAGAGGAGACGGACTGCATCGACGGGACCGTGCAGTTTGCCTTCACGAGCGTCGGCGCGGTCAGCGGGTTGTCGACACGCGCGATCGCGAGCGATGTGCTGTTGTTGACGCTCACGAGACGCGCGGCGTCGGTGCCCGATCGCGACGAACCCACCTGCCACGACGCGCTCGTGTCGAGCACATCGCGCCAGACCGCCGTGGCGCCCGACAGCGCGCCCGGCTTCTCGAAGACGCGCACAAGTGTGCCGCCGAAGCTCGCGCAGCTCGTCGGAGACGCAAGGCGGAACAGGTTGCATGTCACATACCACGCATCGCCGTCGTAACCGAAACCGGGGTAGTCGACGAAGTAGCGGCATCCAGGCGTGAGTTCGAAGAGCGCAGGCGTGCGGTACTTGAACCACACGCCGTTGGGGTCGGAGTCGTCCGACACCGCGAAGGTGATCCACGACTCGACGGTGGCGCTGTAGTACTCGAGCGCAAGCACGACGAATCGCCCGGCGCGCTCGTCGTAGAAGCACTTCGGATCGAAGGTGAACGCGCCGCCGCCAACCTCCTCGAAGAACCCCGGGTTGCCGGTCGAGTCGAGGAAGTTCTCGAACTGCACGGCGCCGTCCTTGCCGTACCACGCCACCTTCATGTTGACCGTGGCGAGGATGTGCGCCGGACCAACCGCGAGGCACGGGTCGGGCGGGCTCCACGCGGTCGCACCGATCGCTGGAAACGCAGCATCGACATCGTTGCGTGGCGCAGTGCCCTGCATGGCGTAGGTCAGCCCGTTCGGTGCGCCGATCGCGATGGGCGGACGCTTGTGCTCGGGCAGCAGCTCGCCCGGGCGCTTCTGGGGCCCGGGAAACGCACGGCGGTCGATTTGCTTCGCGACGGTGCGCGAGTCGAACACCGTCGGCTTCGCGCTGCCGACGACGAACCCTGCGTCGGCGGACAGCTTGACCGGCGGCGGAATCGTGGCCGGATCTCGTCCCGACGGCGGCGTGTTGCCCAGCGGAAACGCTGCGGCCACGGAGGGCGCGGCGGCCTGCTCCTGCTGCGCGGCACAACCGGCGACGGCGGCGATCAGCGCCACCGCGAGAACCGCGCGCGCGGAGACACTGCGAACGCAAGGTTGCTTGGCTTGCTGGGCTGCGACGAGCGGAGTCTGCGTGGATTCGAGTGACATTTGGAGGACGCTCTGGTCTTGTTCGGAAGGCGCCGCGGGCAGTGCGCGGGAACTCTTTCGCACAGCCGCGCGAAGTAGACGCCGTGGACCCGCAGTATCGGCAAGAAAGTGCGGTTTCCAAGTCTCTTGGGCACCGAATTCCGCAGGCGATGAAGCCCGAGAGGCGCGGAACGCCGATGGAACGGGAAAGGCGAAGCATGAATCGCAGCACGCAACAACTCGGTCAGGCGGCGGCGCCATGGCGCCTCCGTCCTCGCGCGGTCGCGTGGCTTGCTGCAACCGTGGCGTTGTGCGTCAGCTGCACGGCCCCGAGCCGCTCGCCGTCGTCGATGGATTCCGTGGGCTCGCGCACCGTCGCCACGATGGACGGCGCGCCCGCCGCGCCGCTCGAGGGGAAGCGAGGCGAACTCGCGTTGTTCGTGTTTCTTGCCGACGGATGCCCCGTTGCGCGCGCGCTGAGCCCTGAGATCGAGCGCATTGGCCGAGAGGCGATCGATGCCGGCGTGCGCGTCGCGCTCATCTATCCCGATCCATTCGTGAAGCCCGACGAGATCCGCGCGCACAATCGCGACTTCGGGCTCACGCTCCCGACGCTGCTCGACCCATCGCACGCGATCGTGAACGCGATGGGCGCCACGATCTCGCCCGAGGCCGCGCTCATCCGCTTCCGCGGTGACGGCGGCTTCGACCTCCTCTACCGCGGCCGGATCAACGACCTCTACACCGCGCCCGGCCGACGCCGCCCCTCGGCAACCACGCGCGACCTCGCCGCGGCGCTCGACGCAGCGCTCGAGGGCCGCGCGCCCGACCCCGCCCGCACCGAGGCCGTCGGCTGCGTGATCGAGCCCCTGAGCGCCCGATAGCGGCCGGCCGCGGCCGCGTTCCTCCGCCGATCTCCTGTTTCACGCGGTTCGCGGGCAATCGACCTGCATGCCGGACCGTTTCGATGCATCATCCACTCGGCCGCAGGCGAACGGTCTGCGGCGACGCAAGGGCCACACCCCCATGAAGACTTCGACCATCGCACTCGCCGCGCTCGCCGCCACGCTCGCGTCAACCGCCCTCGGTCAATCCGTGACGCCCGCCGTCAACAACTGGATCCGGAACACGGGCAGCCAGACGGGCTTCAACGGCCTGCCCGCGAATGTCACGCTGCTGCGGCACTCGGTGAACTTCGTGTATCCGTCATCCGCAGGCATTCCGCTCTACACCATCGGTCCGTGGCCCGGCAACCCGAACACGCCTGCCAACCAGAACTGGGTCTTCAAGATCACGAAGAACCCCGTCGTCGCGACGACGCAGACCTCGACGCCGCTCGGCGTGATCGGCGTCCTCGTCAACGGTGTGCCGTTCTTCAACGCGCTCGACGCGATGAGCTACAACAACCTCAACATCTGGCACCGGAACGCCATGTACTGGGAGGCAGCGAGCTTCGACAGTTGCAAGGGGCACCCTGCGCCGGGCGGCGTCTATCACCCGCACCAGTTCCCCGCGTGCGTGGCACCGACGAACCCACAGCAGCACTCCGCGATCATCGGCTTCGCGTTCGACGGGTTCCCGATCTATGGTCCGTACGGCTACGCGAACGCCGACGGCACCGGCGGCATCGCTCGCATGCGCACGAGCTACCGCACCCGTGCGATCACGCAGCGGACCACGCTTCCCGACGGCACGCAGCTGCAGCCGAGCCAGTACGGCCCCGCCGTGAGCACGCAGTATCCGATCGGCTGCTTCGTCGAGGACTACGAGTATGTCGCGGGCCTCGGCGACCTCGACGCGTCGAACGCGCGCTTCTCCGTGACCCCCGAGTACCCGAACGGCACCTGGTGCTACTTCTCGACGATCAGCGCGAAGGGCGTGACCGAGTATCCGTATCTCGTCGGTCCGAAGTACAAGGGCGTGCTCGTCGCAGGCAACACCGGTCCAGGCGGCGGCCATGTGACGCCGACCGACTCGCCCGTGACCTTCACCGGATCCGCATGCGCCGCCGACATCGACTTCAACCGCATTGTGAACGCGGCCGATCTCGCCACGCTGCTCAGCCGCTGGGCAAGCGGCGGTGGTGCAGGCGACCTTGATCGCAACGGCGATGTGAACGGAGCGGACCTCGCTATCCTCCTTTCGTCATGGGGCTCTTGCCCGTAATGAGCACCTTGGCCGCGGTGCTGGCGCTCGCGCTCGGTGCGCCGACGACATCGACCCCTCGGATCGACGCCGACTTCGCGCGCGATGTCGCGCCCGTCCTCGCGCGATGCTGCGTCGCGTGCCACAGAGCCGGCGGCCCGGGCGCGTATCCCCTCGAGACCCCTGCGCAGGTGAAGCGCGTCGCTCGCACGGTGCGCGCGGTGCTCGCCGCGCGCTCGATGCCGCCGTGGCTGCCCGAGGAGGGCGTCGCATGCGCGCCGCCGCGGCCAAGCGACGCAGAGATCGAGCGCATCGCAGCATGGATCGACGCGGGCGCACCGATCGCCGCGCAGATGGCGGACAAGCCGTACGCGCCGCTTGTCGCGACGGACTCCGAGCCCGCGATCATGGAGCGCTGGCGCGTCGCGCAAGGCTGGACGATCGGCGCCGCCGAGAGCCGCGTCATGCGCTCGTTCCAATTCGTGCCCGCGCTCGAGGAGGATCTCGTGATCGGCGGATGGCGCGTCGTGTCCGACACGCGCGGCCTCGTGTCGCTCGGGCTCATCTCGTCGGGCGACGCCGCGCTCGCGCGCGCGCTCGACGCGCGCGACGCGAGCATCGGATTCAAGTTCACAGGCGACCTCGGCACGCGCCCGGCCGCCGCGCTCGGCGGATTCGGCATCGACGGCCGCTTCATGCTGCCCGCCGGTTTCGCGATGCGCGTGAAGAAGGGCGACGCCATCTCCGTCGAGATGCACGCCGATGGTCGCGGCAAGGCCGAAAGCGGCGCATGCACGGTCGAGGCGCTCGCCCCTGCGACGGTCGGCGCTGCGGGCGCGCTGCGGCTCGTCGAACCCTTCGTCGTGAGCGCGCAGGG
>JBEAUK010000077.1:0-8630 GCA_041161465.1 Planctomycetota bacterium
TCGTCATGCGCGCGTCGTGCGAGCGGACGCCGCGGCTCTTCATGCACATGTGCTCGCCCTCGACCATCACCACGACGCCGGTCGCGTCGAGATGCTCGACGAGCGCGTCCGCGATCTGGTCGGTGAACCGCTCCTGGAGCTGCGGCCTCCGCGCGAACACCTCGACGGTGCGCGCGAGCTTCGACAGTCCGACCACGCGGCCGTGGTTCGGGATGTACGCGACATGCGCCTGGCCGTGGAACGGCAGCAGGTGATGCTCGCACACCGAGAAGAAGTTGATGTTCGTGACGGTGATGAGCTCGTCCGAGCGCTGCTCGAAGACGCGCGCGAGGTGCGTCGACGCGTTCTCCGACAGCCCGCGGAACATCTCGGCGTACGCCTTCGCCACGCGCTTCGGCGTGTCGAGGAGGCCGTCGCGGTCCGGGTCCTCGCCGATCGCGAACAGGATCTCGCGCACGGCGCGCGCGATGCGCGGCTGGTCGACGGTGGTGTCCATCGCGGAGCGCGGATGTGCGCCCTCGCCGCAGGCTGCGGTCATGACGCCCTCGTCCTCGAGAAGATCTTCTGCCGTGCAATGGGTGCAGGAATGCGCGTGCTGGGGAGCGATCATGCGGCCTCCTCTGGGTCAGGCTCGAAACGAAACAGCCGCGGCACGGGGCCGCGGCTTGGGATATCGCTTGGCTTGTCGGCGCGGATTCACCGCGAACGCAGGAAAGTCAGACCCGAAGTCGGCCTCCTCACGGGAACTTGCCTTCGGCGGCTTCCTCGATCTTCTTGTTGTACTCCGCCACATCCTCGTTCACCAGCCGCTCCGCGCTCTGCTTGGCCTTTCCAAGCGCGCTCCGCGCCTCGGGCTGAGGCAGCCCGTCGTCGACCTGATTCTCGGTCGTCGGCGCGGTCGAGCCGGTCGCAACAGGCTGCTCAGCCGCCTGCTGCTCGCACCCAGTCAGCGCACACGCTGCGAGCGAGAGTCCCGCGCAGGCGATCTGCCGGCACCCGAGGTTCCAACGACGCATTCTCGATTCGCATTCGCTCGGCATGATTTGCTCCTGTCGAAGTCTCGATCGCCGGCCCGAACCCGAACAGTCCGCGGCGTGCGGCGTCAGGATTCAAGTCCCGCGCACGCAAATGCTAGCATCTCGGCATCTGAATCCAATCGCCTTCCAAGGAGCCCGTCCATGAAGCGCCTCGCGATCTTCGCCACAACCCTTGCCGCAGTCTGCGGCCTCGCCATGACCCAGCCACCCACCACCCCCGACTACACCTCGATCCCCCTTGATCCAGCGGAGGTCGAGCAGACCCTCTCGTCGGCCAAGCTCACCCTCACCCAGGCGATCGAGCTCGCCGAGACTGCCGCGAATGGCAGCTGCACCGACGCCCGCGCGATCATGACGGGCACCCTGCGATACGAGATCCTCGTCGCCTCGGGCGGCATGACCAAGAAGGTCATCGTCGACGCGATGGGCGGCGGGGTCAGCGCCCCCACCATCACGATCGCGAGCGCCATCAAGGCAGCGAAGGAGCGTCATGACGGCGTGGTGCGCAGCGCGACGCTCGACTTCAGCGCGGAGCCGCCGGTCGCCAAGGTCATGATCTACGCCGGCTCGAAGGCGCATGAGCTGGTGCTCAGCGCCGCGGACGGCGCGGTCATCAGCGACACCGAGAAGCCGCGCTTCCCGGGTGCGCCGTTCACGGGCGAGATCGTCTCGTATCCGAGTGGACTGCAGTTCGTCGACCTCGTCGAGGGAACGGGCGCGCAGCCGGTTGGCCGCAACACCTCCGTCAGCGTGCACTACACGGGCTGGCTCACCGACGGCACCAAGTTCGACTCGAGCGTCGACCGCGGGCAGCCTGCGCAGTTCACGCTCGGCGGCGTGATCCCGGGCTGGACCGAGGGCGTCGGCAACATGAAGGTCGGCGGCAAGCGCAAGCTCATCATCCCGTACGCCCTCGCGTACGGCGAGCGCGGACGCGGCCCGATTCCGCCGAAGGCCACGCTGATCTTCGATGTCGAGCTCCTCGAGGTGAACGAGCCGGGCGCGCCGGCCGCCCCGGGCGCGCCGACGGGCAAGTGACGCGCGGAACAAGAGTCTGAAACCAACGCTTTGAACCGACACAGGCGGGCCGCTTGGCCCGCCTGTGTTCATTTTCCAAGTTCTCCCCGCACGCCGCGGGGCCGTGGCGATCGCTTCAAGACGCGTACCGCGCCTCGATCGCCATCACCTTCGCGAGGCGCTTCTCGTGGCGCGCCTCGCGCGTGTACTCGGCCGCGAGGAACGCGCGCACCATCTCCGACGCCACCGCCGGTCCGACCGTGCGGCCGCCGAGCACGAGCACGTTCATCGCATCGTGCTCGACTCCCTGGTGCGCCGAGTAGGTGTCGCTGCAGTTGCCCGCGCGCACGCCGGGGATCTTGTTCGCGGCAACGCTCGCGCCGATCCCCGAGCCGCAGAACAGGATGCCGCGGTCGATCTCGCCGCTCACGACCGCGAGGCCGAGCTTCTCCGCGTAGTCGGGGTAGTCGACCGAATCGGTCGAGTGCGTGCCGAGGTCGAGCACGCTGTGGCCGAGCGCCTCGACTTCCTTCTTCATCGCTTCCTTGAGCGGGAAGCCTGCGTGGTCGCTCGCGACGGCGATCTTCATCGCGCACCTCCCGCGTGTCCGCCGCGCACGCGCGCAAGCGTGGCACGCGCAGCATCCGCCACGCGCTCGGGCGTGAAGCCGAAGTGCTTCGCGACATCCTTCGCAGGCGCGCTCGCGCCGAAGGTCGTCATGCCGACGCACTCGCCGTCGAGACCTGCGTAGCGATCCCAGCCCATGGGGCTTGCCGCCTCGCAGGTGACGCGCGCGCGCACAGCGCTCGGCAGCACGCTCGCGCGGTACGCCTCGTCCTGCGCGTCGAAGAGCGCCGTGCACGGCATCGACACGACGCGCGCACGCACGCCTTCCTTCGCGAGGATCTCCTTCGCGCCGAGGCAGAGATGGACCTCGCTGCCCGAGCCGATCAGGATGACATCGGGCAGCCCGCCCTCCGCGTCGCTCAGCACATACGCGCCGCGCTCGCAGCCATCGGCGCTCGCCACCACCGAGCGGTCAAGCGTCGGCAGGTTCTGTCGCGTGAGCGCCAGCACCGCGGGATGCCGCGTGAGACGCATCGCCGCGCGCCAGCAGGCGTTCACTTCGTTCGCGTCGCACGGGCGGAAGACATGCATGCCTGGAATCGCGCGCAGGCCGACGAGCTGCTCGATCGGCTGGTGCGTGGGGCCGTCCTCGCCGACATAGATCGAGTCGTGGGTGAAGATGTGGAGGACCGGCAGCTCCATGATCGAGCTCAGGCGAATCGCGCCGCGCGCGTAGTCGCTGAAGATCAGGAATCCCGCGCCGTACGGACGCAGGCCCGAGAGCGCGAGGCCGTTGCACACGGCGGCCATCGCGTGCTCGCGGATGCCGAAGTGCAGGTTGCGTCCAAGACGGTTGCCCTTCTGGAAACTGCCGGCTCCCTCGAAGGTGAGGAGCGTCTTCGTGCTCGGCGCGAGGTCGGCGGAACCGCCGATCATCCACGGCACATTCTTCGCAATCGCGTTGAGCGTGGCGCCCGAGGTGTTGCGCGTGGCGTTGCCCTTCGCGTCGGCGGCCGCGGGCTTGAGGTCCTTGTCCCAGCCTTCGGGAAGACCGTGCGCGAGCATCGTGCGCACTTCCTCGGCGAGCCACGGATAGGCCTTCGCGTAGGCCTCGAATCGATCGTTCCACTCGGCGCTCGCGGCGGCACCACGACGACCGACCTTCTCGGCGAAACGCTCACGCACGCCGTCGGGGATGAGGAACTTCGCGTCCTCCGGCCAGCCGTAGAAGCGCTTGGTGACCTTGATCTCTTCCTCGCCGAGCGGCTCGCCGTGGGCGCTCGCGGTGTCCTGCTTCTTCGGCGAGCCGAAGCCGATGTGGCTGTCGACGATGATCATCGTCGGACGATCGGTGCTGCGGCGCGCGGTCTCGTACGCGCGCGAAAGCTGCGCGAGGTCGTTCGCGTCGCCGACGCGGAGCACATTCCAGCCATAACCGGCGAAGCGCGCGGCGACATCGTCGGAGTAGGCGAGATCGGTCTTGCCTTCGATCGTGATGCGATTCGAGTCGTAGATCCAGCAGAGATTCGCAAGCCCGAGGTGGCCCGCAAGCGATGCGGCCTCTGCGGAAATGCCCTCCATGAGGCAGCCATCGCCGCAGATCGCCCACACGCGGTAGTCGAACAGCGCGTAGCCGGGGCGGTTGTAGCGCGCGCCGAGCCACTGCGATGCGATCGCCATGCCGACGCTCGCCGCCAGACCCTGACCCAACGGGCCGGTCGTCATCTCGACGCCCGTCGTGAGATGGCTCTCGGGGTGACCCGGGCACAAGGATCCCAACTGACGGAAACGCTTGATTTCCTCGAGCGGAACGGAAAGCTCGCCCATGGCGCGGCCGTGGTGATCGAGCCGCTGCACGCCTGCGAGATGCAGGATCGAATAGAGCAGCATCGACGCATGGCCGTTGGAGAGCACGAAACGATCGCGGTTCGCCCAGTTCGGCCGCTCAGGGTCGTAGCGCAGGGCGTCCTGCCACAGTGCGTACGCAACGGGCGCAAGGCCCATCGGCGCACCGGGGTGACCCGAGTCGGCCGCCTGCACGGCGTCCATCGACAGCGTGCGGATCGTGTTGATGGCGAGGTTGTCGATCGCGGGCGTCCCCATCGGGGTGCCTGCGTCCTGGATCGGGAACGCGGTGGTGGCGGTGGTCACGGGTTTCTCCATCGGGCGCTTCGCGGATGGTACGGACGGGGCGCGGGGACTGCATGAAGGGCGCGTTCGACGCCGTTTCTTTCATCCCGAACCCCCCGCAACGCCGATCCGTCCCACATGAAGTCGTCCTCCCGCTCGACCCGCCCGCTCGCTGTCGCCTCGCTGTTCGTCCTCGTCGGTGGGGTCGCCGCCTGCGCCTCCGTTGCCCCCTCGCGCACCGTTGCGCCCGGGATGGTGCGGGGCCCGCAGGACTCCGACACCTCGATCAAGGGCATGCCAGACAACCTCGGAGGGGGACAGGATTCCTCGTTCCGCGGCCGACCGCAGGGCGGCGCGCAGGGCGAGATGCCCGCTGGCGTTGGCTACAACAACCCGGGCGGCGAGGTCATGCCGCAGGCCCCGACGCAGGTCGGCGGTGGCGGCGACACCCACTACCACGTCCACTACCACGGTACGAGCGGCCCGGCGCCCACCGGCTACACCCCGCCGACCTACGGCGCCCCGCGCCCGAACAACAATCTCCAGTCGATGAACCCCTACAACCAGATGCCGACCGCTCCGATCGGTACGGGTGGCGGCGGCGCCGGCTGGTACGGACCGGGTGGCGACGGCGGTCCGACCGGAATCCGTCAGGGCTTCGGCGTTGGCGGCTGGGGCACCGGCGGTGCCTACGGCTCGTACAACAACTCGGGTTGGTGGAACGGCTACACCGACTAAGCGCTCGCGAGCGATTCACCTGCTCCGCGCTCAGCCAGTCCAATCCGACAGAAGCATCGCGAGGTCGGCAGCACCGACCTGACCGTCGTTGTTGAGGTCTGCCGCGCGCATGTTGCGCTGCCTGCGGTCGGTGAGTTCCCACGCCGAGAGAAGCGCCGCGAGATCGGGCGCGCCGACGCTGCCGCTTGCGTTGATGTCCGATCGCGCAGGTGCGGCGATCTCGAGCCGCTGGTTCGGTGCCACGGCTGTCAGCACCGTCGTCTGACCGCTTGGCCAATCGATCGTGAGCGCGACGGAACCCTTCTGCGTCGGGATGCCGAAGTGCGCGAGGTACTCGTTGTTCGAGTTGTAACCCGTGCCGCCATGCATCCAACGCTTCTGAACGACCGACCCTGCGGTGCACTCGATGACGGCGCCGAGTCCATGCGGCGCGCAACGCGTGTTTGCCGCAGCGTTCAGCTTCACCTGAAGCCATCGCCCCGACATCGTCGAGTCGTTGCGATAGAGCTTGATCGCGCCGTAGTTGACGAGCACCAGCAGGTCCATGTCGCCGTCGCGGTCGTAGTCCAGCGTCGCGACTGCGCGCGCGTCGGCCGCGAGGTTGATGCCCGAGGCCGCGCCGATCCGCGTGAAGCTGCCGTTGCCGACGTTGCGGAAGATGTACTCCTGCTCGTTGGCCCATTCGCCCGCGTTGCGGCCGTTCACCTCGACGAGGTCTTCCCAGCCGTCATGGTCGAGGTCGACGGCGGCGGCTCCCCAGCCCCAGCCGCCATCGGCGCAGCCGCGCGCGGCTGCAACCTCGATGAACGGACCAGTGCCACCGTTCATGTACAGCGTGTTGCCGTTGTACATGCCCTCGTTCGGCACATCCATGTGGATGCTCGTCACGTAGTAGTCGGGATATCCGTTGCGATCGAAGTCGGCGATCGCATGCCCCATGCCGTTGTCGTCGAGGCCGAGCCCCATCGCGGCGGTTGCGAGCTCGAACTGCCCGTTCGCGAGGTTGCGGAACGCGCGGCTCGTCTCGAAGTCGGCGGCGATGAGGAACTCGGGGAATCCATCGCCGGTCATGTCGACAAGCGCCGGCTGGAAGCCCCAGGTAAGCGTGTTGGTGAGCGGCGTCGGCGTGATGTCCACGAAGGTCGCGCCATCGTTGCGGAAGAGCTTGTTTCCGAAGTGCGTCGACGACCAGCCCGCCATCGCGAGGTCGAGGTCGCCATCGAGATCGATGTCGCCCCACGCGACGCCGTTCGCGACCGAGCCGGTGGTCGCGGAGGCGTTCACGCCGAAGGACGCCGCAACCTCGGTGAAACTCGAGCCCTGGTTGCGGTAGAGACGGTGCTTGCCGATCTGCCCGAGGTTGTCGTTTCCGGTGCCGTAGCTCGACACGAAGATGTCGGTGTCGCCGTCCCGGTCGAAGTCCGCGCATGCGACGCCGTTTCCACCATGCGCAACGCTCACCCCCCACGCGACCGCCACGCTCGAGAAGGTGCCGTTCGTCAGGTTGATGTAGAGCCGGTCCGCGCCGCCGCCGCCGCGCGGTACGAAGAAGTCAGGCCAGCCGTCGTTGTTGAAGTCGCCGACGCCCACGCCGCCCATGATCCATTCGTTGACGCTCGGAACCATCAGTGTGTTCGGCGCGTGCGTGAAGGTCGTCAGGCCCGCGGTCGAGCTCACATCGGTGAACAGAATCGACTGTGCCGAAGCCGGTGCGCCGACAAGCGCGACAGCCACGATCGTCGCACACGCATGGACGCGCGCGGGGTGCGTTGATCGGCCAGCTCGCCGTCGGGACATATGGAAAGACTAACGCCAGTTTCGACGAAGTCGAGCCAAGTCAAGCCAGACCGCGATTGTTGGAGGTTGCCTCGGCACCGTCCGGCGCAGCGCTGGAAACCGTCAGGATTGCAGCTTCGCCGCGAGCTCCGCCCGCCGCGACACGCCCAGCTTGGCATAGACCCGCTTGCCGATGGAGGCGACGGTGTTGATCGAGATGCCGAAACTCTCGGCGATCTCAGGCCGGCTGCTCCCCTGCGCCATCGCCACCGCCACCGCTTTCTCGCGCGGCGAGAGCTGGTCGATGCGTCGCTCGCGCACCAAGCTCTCGATCACAGGCGCCTCGTGCTGGGTGACGAAGGAGATCGGCGCGAGCGGCAGCACCCCAGGCGCCGCGGGCGCGAAGTCGAACAGCGCCTGATAGTTGCACTGCTGCGACTCAAGGCTTTCATCCACCTGCTGCTGGCTTGACACCTTCTCGAAGAATCGGTGCATGCGGTGCATGATCGACTTCAGTTCCGCGAGTTCCTCCGCGGTCAGCTTCATCGGGACATAGCCACGGAATCGGAGCCCCCCCTTGCCGAAGGGTCGATTGGAGCGCCCCTCGTCGATCTTCTTTCTGCCGTGGCCGACCATGACCCGATCGAGCTCCTCAAGCAGCGCCAACTGCGCTGGATCGGAGGGATCCACCGTGATGACGACCGAATCGCTCACCGCGAAGAACGACGGCTCGCGCCTCTCGCCCTCCGCGGCCTTGCGACCGATGAGGCCAGCGGCCTCGAGAAGGTCGAGCTCCGCCCGGAGCACACTGAACTCGATACCGCTGACCTTTCCGATCTCCGATGGAGTCGCCGATCCTCGGAAACGGCGAACGATCTCCAGCACCGAGCGGGTCAACGGCGCACGGATGGCGCGGACGACTGCTTGGTTGGACATCGGAAGCGTGATCGTGGAAGGGCGAGGCATCTGCAGCAAAGGTCTACGCCAGAGTGCGATCCAATGCGCGTCCAAGACGGGTTCCCGCGACGATTCTCCCCCAATTCACACCCGATCAGGCTCACCCATTTGAGCCAGCCGTCCGAGATCAATCCAAAAACACAACCAGCCCGGCGCAAAAGCGCAGGGCTGGTTGTTTGTATATCAAGCAGCAGTTGGAGGCCTTCATCACCTGTCACCAGATGACTATTCCCGCGAACGGGAACGAGGTTGTCTTGACGGATTCACGACCCGGATCTCTCCGGGCAACGTGTCTAAGTACATTCCCTTAGAAAGGAGGTGATCCAGCCGCAGGTTCCCCTACGGCTACCTTGTTACGACTTAGTCCCAGTCACCAGCCTCGCCGTGGGCACCCATGAATTTGGGCGA
>JBEAUK010000023.1:0-34110 GCA_041161465.1 Planctomycetota bacterium
TGGCGCGGATGTTGCGGCCCTCGCGGCCGATGATGCGGCCCTTCATGTCCTCGCTCGTGATCTTGATCGAGCGCACCGTCGACTCGCCGACATTCTCGGCGGCGTAGCGCTGGATCGACATCAGCGTGATCTCGCGCGCCTTGCCCTTGGCGTCGCGCTCGGCCTCGTCGAGGAGCTTCTGCCGCAGCGCCGAGCCGTCGTGCTCTGCCTCGATCCGGACTTCCGCGAGGTAGAGCTCGCGGGCCTCTTCGTGCGACAGTCCCGACACCTTCGAGAGGGCGCCGCGGAGCTCGGTGCGGGTGCGCTCGTTCTCCTCGGACGCCCGGCGGAGGTCGTCTTCCTGACGCTTGAGGTCCGCCTCGCGGGAGTCGATCTTCTGCTCGCGCTGGCCGATCGACTCGAGCTTCTTGTCGAGGGTCTCCTCGCGCTTGGCGGCGCGGGCGAGGCTCTCGTCGAGCTTGGCCTGGGTCGCCTTCGACTCGCGGTCGATGGCGGCGCGCTTCTCGGACGCCTGCTTTTCAGCGGCGAGCTCGATCTCGCGCGCCTTCTTCTCTGCCTCGCTGCGGACGGCGTCGGCGGTGAGGTCAGCCTGGGCCTTGGCGTCGGCCAGCATGCGGTCGGCCTCTGCGCGGGCGGCCTTGATGCCGCGACCAGAGGCGAAGGTCAGAATGACGATGCCGACGACGGCGCCCACCACGAGCGCGATGCCGGCTGCGACGAGCAGGGCGGCGACGCCGAAGTCGCCGGCTGAGTTCTGAAGAAGGATGGGCACACGAGCCTCCTGACAAAGAGATACCCGCCGGGTGCTTCATGCACCCGCCAAGCGTGCGACGCTCGAGATCATCCAGTCAGGCCCGCTTCAGCGCTTTCGTGCACCTCGACCCACAGCGCACGCACAATGCAAGGATGCATGCGCCTGTCGGGAAAGATGTTGAAGGGTGGAAACGGTCACGGTTACGAGGAACTGGGTGCCACCCCGAGATGGGGCGGCCGTGGTCTGGATCGATCTATCCCGAGCACGCCACCGAAGTGGTCGGACCCGAGGGTGCTTGCGCACCTGTGAACGGTCGCGAACGGCTTGGCCTGTTCGACGAGCCGGAATGGTTCGGACGGCGGAAGGCGCCGGCCGGTCCGCATCCGCGGACATGTGAAGTATCGGTGCCCTGACGGCTGTGTCAAGGTACGATTTCAGACAGCGATGCCCCCCGTCCTGCAGTGGCTGTCCAACCTGCTCCCGACCAACCCGATTGCGGTCCGAATCGTCTCGGGCGGGTCGAAGCGGTCGCGGCACCTCCTCCTGAGGTCGGGGTACCTGGCGATCATGATTTCGATCCTGCTGATCGGCCTCCTGGGGGGCGACAGCACCATGAAGCAGCTCGCGATGCGGGGTGCCGGCGCGTTCTCGGTCGTGTCCTTCGGTCAGGTGGCGCTCATCTGCATCCTGACCCCGATCTTCATGGCAGGCGCCATCGTGCAGGAGGCCAGCCCGCGGACCTGGGACATCCTGCTCACGACGCCGCTCTCGAACCTTCAGATCGTTCTTGGAAACCTGTTCGGCCGGCTGTTCTTCATCCTGGCGCTCCTCTTCTCGACCTTCCCGCTCTTCGTCCTGACCCAGCTCTTCGGCGGCGTCCCGGGCGAGGCGATCTTCACGAGCTACGCGATCGCGGCCTCGAGCGCCCTGATCGTCGCGACCACCGCGGTCACGCTGTCGGTCACCCGCAGCGCAGGCAAGCGAGCGGTCTTTGTGTTCTACGCGGCGGTGGTGATGTACCTCTTCGTAACCTACGCGGCCGACGCATACCTGCGCACCAAGGTGCCGATCGGCGTCGGCACGCTCGCCACGCAGACGACGATCCTCACCGCGTTCAACCCGTTCCTCGCGCTTGAGAGCGCGCTCAATTCGACGACCTATGTGCCGTACACGCCGTCGTCGGTGCCCTTCACGCCGCTCGCGCCGCTCTACACATCGCCGTCGACGAGCTTCTGCGTCATCTGCGTCACCGCCAGCATCGCCATGATGCTCTGGTCGACGCTGCGCCTGCGCGTCATCGGGACGCGCGGCCCGCGCGTCGTGTGGTGGCGCGCGATCCTCGGCACGGGCGCTGGCGCGCGTGGCACGCGCGAGTCGAAGCGCGTCGGTGCGAATCCGATCGCGTGGCGCGAGAACATGCTCCGCTCGCAGTCGATCGGCGGCATGTTCGGACGCTGGGCATTCCTCGCGCTCGGTGCTTGCGTGGGCGTTGTTCTCTGCGGCCTGCATCACCAAGGCACGATTTCCTCGGCGGAACTGCGGCTTGCGCTCCTCGGCATCGTCGGCGCGGAGATCGTGGTCATTCTGCTGACAGCGGTCAGCCTGAGCGCGACCGCGGTGAGCCGCGAGCGCGAGGACGGCACGCTCGACATCCTGCTCACGACACCGATCCAGCCCGGGCCCTACCTCGCGGGCAAGCTGCGCGGCATCGTCCAGTTCCTGGTGCCGATGCTTCTCGTGCCGTTCGTCACGCTCGGGTCGGTCGCGCTCTATGTGCTCTTCAACGGCTTCGGCGCAGCGCAGGGCGTGAGCGTCAGGGAAGCGCTTGGCGTCGCGACCGTGACGGTGCCGGTCATCCTGCCGGAGGGCGCTGTGCTGATCCTCCTCGATCTCGTCGCCGCGACGAGCTTCGCGATCATGGTCGGGCTGCAATGGTCGCTGCGCACGAAGGGCACGATCGGCTCCGTGATGGCCGCGGTCGGCGTCCTCGGCGGCATCGGCCTCGTGCTCGGATTCTGCGCGGGCGCGATGGGCGCCAACATTCCGTATGTCGGTGCGGCGGCTGCGGCCGCGAGCCCGATCAACATGCTCTACGCCACCGTCGAGCCGGGCAGCGCCATCCGCGACAGCCTCGAGGATCCACGCGCAGCGCGGTCGAGCCTTGTGATCGGCACCCTGATTGCATGCGTGATCTACGGCGTCGCCTGCTACGCCATGCATGCGGCCATGAAGAAGAACTTCATGATGGTGGTGCGACGCCTCGCCGGCACCAACTGAGCCGCCGCCGAGGACAGCATGACCGGGAAAATTGCGGGAACGGCTGGAATCCGAGCGTGAATGCGCGCGCGGCGAGACGCGTCCGCGGGGGTTGTCATGTACCGTGCCGCGCGAGCCGTCCGCGCGAACCCGTTCGCCAACCGGCCTACTCCGGAGACCACCATGAGCCTGTTCATCTCGACCGTCGCCGCCACCTGCATCGCCGCTTCCGCCCTCGCACCGACCAAGGATCTTCCGAAGCCGACCGAGGGCGTGTCGCTCACGGTCTACTCGTCGGCCGACCCCGCTGGCTTCAACCCGCAGCAGTTCATCCAGCAGCAGCGGATGAGCGGCATGGACAATGTGTGGGGCGTGCCCGGCTACGGCGTCGTGAAGGTCGTGCGCAAGGTCGCCGTGCCGAAGGGCGTGGGCACGCTTGCGTTCACCGATGTCGCCGCGTGGATCGACCCGACCACCGTGTCGTTCACCGATCTCGACGACCCCTCGACGAGCGTGCTCGAGCAGAACTTCCAGTTCGACCTCGTGAGCCCCGCGAAGCTGATGGAGCGCTACATCGGCCGCGAGATCACGGTGGCGGTGACCATGGGCGACGGTGTCTCGAATGTGACGGGCGAACTCCTCAGCGCAAACATGGGCCAGCTCGTCCTCAAGACGAAGGACGGCGTGCGCATCGTGCCGGCGGGCGGCCAGGTGCAGCTTGGCGAGCTTCCCGGCGGCCTCCTCACGAAGCCGACCCTGATGTGGAAGCTCGCGAGCGAGAAGGGCGGCGACCATCTCGTGCGCACGACCTACCAGACGAACGGCATGACCTGGCGCGCCGACTACAACATCGTCATCGATGGCGAGGACAAGACCGGCGGCATCTCCGCGTGGGTGACGCTCATGAACCTGTCGGGCGCGTCGTTCCCGAACGCGGAGCTCAAGCTGGTGGCGGGCGATGTACAGAAGGTCGAGGCGCAGCGGTTCACAGGCCGCGCCGTGCGCATGGAGGCCATGGCGATGGCCGACGCGTCGGGCTTCCAGGAGAAGGCGTTCGCCGACTTCCATCTCTACACGCTGCCGCGCCGCACCGATGTCGCGCAGAACTCGACGCAGCAGATCGCGCTCTTCCCGACCGTCGACAGCTTCAAGCTGAAGCGCGAGCTGGTGTTCAACTTCACCGCCGACGTCGGCGGATGGGGCCAGCCGCAGACCGACCGCGACTTCTTCGGCAACACCATGCAGGGCAAGCCCTCGATCTTCGTCACCTTCGAGAACAAGGAGGACAACTCGCTGGGCATGCCGCTGCCGGCCGGCAAGATCCGCTGCTACAAGATGGACGACGCCGACGGCACGCTCGAGTTCATCGGCGAGGACATCATCGGCCACACGCCGCGCAACGAGACGGTGAAGGTGAAGCTCGGCCAGGCGTTCGATGTGGTCGGCGAGCGCACGCGCACCGACTTCACGATCGACAACGCGGCGAAGCGCATGACCGAGTCCTTCAAGATCGAGATCCGCAACCAGAAGGCCGTCGGCCAGAAGGTGCGCGTGATCGAGCGGCAGTACCGCTGGACGAACTGGAAGATCACCTCGAACAACCAGCCGTTCACGAAGGTCGACTCGGACAACATCGCGTTCGATGTCGTGGTGAACGCAGAGGGCAAGGCGGAGATCAACTACACCGTCACCTACAACTGGTGAGAGCGTCGCGCGGCTGGCAGGGTGTTCTCACGGAGACACGGAGAACACAGAGGCCAAGTCTGCCAGTCGGCTCGCGCCGCGCGTGCATGCAATCGAGGAGAGGCATTGGCGCATTCCGATGCCTCTCCTCGCTTTTCATTTCCGCCGTGTTCCGCTTCTCAGCCCTTCCAGAGCAGCCTCTCCGACGATCAGCGCCCGCCTTCCCCTGACCTCCGTGTTCTCCGTGCCTCCGTCAGAAACGCTCCTCCTCCTGCGCACGCTCATGCCATCTTGACGCGATGCTGACGCAGCCGTCGCGGGGTCTTCACCACACGATCGGAACCTCTCCGCTCAACCCGAGGAGGTATTCGATGCTTTATCCCGTCGCCATTTCGTCTCTTTTGCTCGCCTCGACCGCATTGGCCGGCGACCCGTACATCTCGCTGAGCTACATCGCAAGCACGCCGCGCGTGGGCTACGACGTGGCGGGCGCCGAAATCGTCGCGTTCGATCCAGGTTCGAAGCGCGCGTTCGTGGTGAACGGCTTCACCAACGCGATCGATGTGTTCGATCTGTCGAACCCGTTGACGCCTGTCGCCGCGGGCAGCATCTCGCTGCTTCCCTACGGCGGAGGCGTGCAGAGCGTCGCGGTCAAGAACGGCAAGGTCGCATGCGCGGTGTCCGCGATCGACAAGACCAACCCCGGGCTCGTCGTCTTCTTCGATCTCAACCTGAACTTCCTCGCGTCGGTCACGGTCGGCGCGCTGCCCGACATGGTGACCTTCACGCCCGACGGTACGAAGGCGATCACCGCGAACGAAGGCGAGCCCTCGAGCACCTACGCGGTCGACCCCGAAGGATCGATCAGCATCATCGATGTGACGGGCAAGGCGATCACGCAGGCCGATGTGACGACGCTCGGCTTCAACGGGCTCGCGCCCGGCGTGATCGATCCAGCCATCGTGCCGTTCGGCCCAGGAAGCCCGACGATCGGGCAGGATCTCGAGCCCGAGTATGTCGCGGTCTCGGCCGACTCGACGACCGCGTATGTGTCGATCCAGGAGCACAGCGCGCTTGCGACCGTCGACCTCGTGACGAACGCGATCGTCTCGGTGAAGCCGCTCGGCACCAAGAAGCACTACGCGGGCACCCCCGCGCTCACCACCGCGGTTCTCGGAGGCCTTCCGTCGATCGGCACGACCGCCGCGGGGCAGGACATCCTTCTCGGCGGACTGAGCGGCCTGTGGATCGACTCGGTCAACGCGACGACCGGCGTCATCACCTTCTGGGCGAACACCGACCGCGGCCCGAATCTCGAGCCCGTCAATGTGGATGGCGACGCAGCGCTCGAGCGTCCGTTTGCGCTTCCCGGTTTCCAGCCGCGCATCGCGACCTTCACCTACGACCCGGCCACCAACGCGATCGCGCTCACCGGGCAGATCCTGCTCCGCAAGCCCGACGGCACGCCGATGACCGGCCTTCCGAACATCCAGGGCGTCGCGCCCGGATTCGCCAACACCGACGAGCAGCCAGTCGACCTCTTCGGAAACTCGATTCCGAACGACCCGCTCGGCGGCGATCTCGAGGGTCTCTGCCGCACGAGCGATGGCTCGATCTGGATGTGCGACGAGTACCGCCCGGCGCTCTACAAGTTCGACGCGACGGGCCTGATGCTGGCGCGCTTCGTGCCCGCCGGCGCCAACGCGTTCGGCGTCACGGTCGGCACCGAGGCGTTCCCCGCGGTGTATGCGCAGCGCCGCGACAACCGCGGGTTCGAGGCGATCGCCGTCTGGCAGGACAAGATCTACTGCTTCGTGCAGAGCCCGCTCGACAATCCCGATGTCGCGAACGACGCGAACTCGAAGGCGTCGCGCAACATCCGCATCGCGAAGTTCGACCCGGCGACCAACAGCGTGACCGCCGAGTACATCTATGTGCTCGAGGGCGGCGCGAGCGACAAGATCGGAGACGCGCATGCGTTCGGCCCGGGCCGGTTCCTCGTGATCGAGCGCGACAGCGCCGTCGGCAGCGCGTCGCTCAAGAAGATCTTCGAGATCAACCTCGCCGGTGCGACCGACATCTCGACGCTGCCGCCCGCGATCGCGGGCCCCGGAGGCACGCTCGACAAGATGACGCCCGTGCAGCTCGCTGCTGCCGGCATCGTCCCCGTCACGAAGTCGGTGCATGTCGATCTCGCGGCGATCGGCTACGCGAACGGCATCGAGAAGGTCGAAGGGCTTGCGATCCGCGACCCGGGCACGATCTTTGTGCTGAATGACAACGACTTCCGAATGCCGCTCACCTGGAACATCGCGACCGGCACATTCGTGCCGAACGCGAGCGCTCCCGCGCCGACTCTCGGCATGATCACCTTCTCCGGCAATGGCCTCGACCCGAGCGATCAGGACACCGTGAACCGCATCCAAGGCTGGCCGGTGGAAGGCACCTACCAGCCGGACGGCATCGCATCGTTCTCATCGGGCGGTCAGACCTATCTCATCAGCGCGAACGAAGGCGACTCCCGCGAGTGGGGCAGTTTCGTCGACCTCACGACGGTGGGCAGCACGGCCGTGACGCTCGATGCGAATGTGTTCCGCGGCGCCGCGTGGCTGAAGGGCAACGCGCGGCTCGGCCGGCTGCAGGTCCGCAAGGACCTCGGCGACCTCGACGGCGACGGAGACTGGGACCGCATCGTCCCGATCGGCGGCCGCGGCATCACGATCTGGACCGCGGCAGGTACGCGCGTGTGGGACTCGGGCGACTTCTTCGAGCAGCACACCGCGTCGCTCTATCCGTCGAACTTCAACGCAAGCAACACCAACAACACGCGTGACAACCGCAGCCGCGCGAAGGGCCCCGAGCCCGAAGGCGTGGCGGTCGGCACCATCAACGGCAGGCAGTACGCCTTTGCGATCTGCGAGCGCGTCGGCGGCATCTTCGCCTACGCGATCGACAACCCCGCGGCGCCGGTGTTCCAGGGGTACATCAACTCGCGCAACTTCTCAGTGGCGACGGGCCTTGCGGGTTCAGGCGATCTCGGGCCCGAGGGCGTGACCTTCGTCTCGTCGGCGGATTCGCCGAACGGCGAGGCGCTGCTGCTCGTCGCACACGAGATCAGCGGCACGCTCGCGATCTACCAGATCGATGCGATCTGCGACGGCGCCGGCGACATCAACGCCGACTGCATCGTCGATGCGAACGACCTCGGAGCGCTGCTCGCTGCATGGGGCCCGTGCGCAGCGCCGTGTGCGGCCGACCTCAATGGCGACGGATCTGTCAGCGCCGACGATCTGGCCATCGTGCTTGCGAACTGGGGCAGTTGAGTCGGATCACCGGAGGCGCGCGTGAGAACGAGGAGAGGCATTGGTTTATTCCGATGCCTCTCCTCGCCTTTCATTTCTGCGGCGTCTCAGTTCCCTCCTCTTTCAGGGCGTGACCTCCGACGATCAGCGCCCGCCTTCCCCTGATCTCCGTGTTCTCCGTGTCTCCGTGAGAAAATCCAAATCTCCCCACGCGCCACAGGCGCACGAGTTACGCAGTGCGCCAGAGGCGCACGAGATCCGCGACCGGCAGCGACTCCGGCCGTGCGGTCGGGTCGATGCCGTCGGGCCAGTCGCGGGCGCGGCCGAGGATCGCGCCGAGCTGCTTGCGGCGCTTCGAGAAGAGCGTGTGGACGAACGCGCCGAACGCGTCGGCTTCGTCGGGCGCGAGCGCAGGAACGGCGCGCGGCCGCAGCGCGAGCATCGCGCTCGTGACTTCGGGCGGCGGCCAGAAGCAGCCGGGCGACAGCACCGCGATCTGCTCGACCTCTGCGAACGCCTGCACGATGATCGTGAGCGGTCCGTACTCGCCCGAGCCCGGCGCCGCGCGCAGGCGGTCGCCGACCTCGCGCTGGATCGTGACGAACTGTCCGCGGCATGCGGGCATCGTGGCGCAGATCGCCATGACGGGGCTCGCGGCCTGGTACGGCAGGTTCGCGACCAGCGTGAACGGGCGCGTGCCGATCTTCGCAAGCGCCTCTGCGTTGAGCGCGCGCTTGCCGTCGAGGCAGTCGCCCTCGATGAGCGTGAAGCGCGGGTTCGCGGCGAAGTGCTCGCGCAGGTGCGCAGCGAGGTCGCGGTCGAGCTCGATCGCGATGAGCTCTGCGCCGCGCGCGAGGATCTCCTCGCTCATGGTGCCGGTGCCTGGGCCGATCTCGACCACGAGCGAACCTTCGCCGATGCCGCTTGCATCGACGAGCTTCTTCAGCAGGTTCTGGTCGACGAGGAAGTTCTGCCCGAAGCGATGCTTCGGCGAGAGGCCTCGCGCCGTCAGGATCGACTTGATGTCGGACTGCGTCTGCACAGGGGGAGGATACGGAAAGCACGGGCGTCCGCAGACATCAGTCTGCGGAACGGGTGGTGTCAGCCTCCGACGCCAGCGCCCGATCCCAGGGGCGCGGCCGCAGCCGCGACCGCTCAAACACGCCGCGACCGCTCGAACTCACGACCAGCTCGACAGCAGGATCGACAGATCCGCCGCGTTCACAGCGCCGTCGCCGTTGATGTCACCGGCGCCCGTGCCGCCCCAGTTCGAGAGCAGTATCGAGAGGTCGGCCGCGTTCACCACGCCGTCGCCGTTGAGGTCGGCCGGGTTGCCTGCCGTCAGCGTCATGGTCGCGCTGTCCATCGCGACAGGCGCGCTCTTGCCGGCCTCGACCCAGAGGTCGTATGCGGTCTGACCCTTGTCGTCGGTCACATTCGCATTGCGGAGGAACTCGATGTATTCCTTCGTCGTGGTCTGGTAGTAGAGCGTCACCGTTGCGCTCGTCGCACCGGTCGGGATCGGGAAGAGCGTGTCGTCCCAGTGCTGGCCGTCGGCATAGGGGTAGCCGACTGGCGCCGCGCCGATCTCAACGAACTCGGCGACGGTGAATCCGCGCGGCGGAATGCGGTTGTCGAAGTAGACCTTGTTGTTGAGCGCGAGGTGGAAGCTCGGACCGACGGGAATGCCGGTCAGCTTCGAGATCGCCTGCGTGATTCCCTGCTTGGCTTCATAGACCTTGGTGTCGGCCCTGTTGAGCACGGCGGTCTTGCTGTTGTAGGCGCCGCGCTCGGCGACGACCTGGCCCTTCGCATTCTTGAACTTCACGTTCAGCCACATGCGGCGGCCCTCGGGATAGCCCGTCGGCAGCTTGTGACCGGATTCATTGATCACGCGCACCTTGAGGTTCGCGCCCTGCTGTGAAAGCAGCATGTCGCTCGCAGCCTGCAGCATGTGGATCGTGCGCGCGCCCTGCTGGTCGATGCGGTCCTGCGTCAGACCGATCGCGTCGGCCTCGTCAGCGCCCATCTGGTTGCGGATCGCCTGCACCACCCAGGTGTTGGCGCCGGCGAACGAGTGCTGCGGCATGTCGGGTCGCTCGAACCACGGCGGACCGAACTCCGAGAAGCGGCAGCCGCCCGCGATGACCTTCGGCATGTGGCAGTCTTGGCAGCTCGACACGACGCCGTCCGGGTCGTTGCCGCCGAAACGATGATCGGAGTACGCGACGCCGTTCGGATACGCGCTCTTCAGCCACTCGCTGTAGGTGCGCTGCTCGGGGAACATGTCGTGCGGGCTCTGCGTCGGGTGCGGCGAGCCAAGCGCGTTCAGCACGAACTGACCCTTCGCGTTCTTGTCGTAGAGCGGGTTGCTCACATCGTGGCATGTGCCGCAGAACTCGCTCGAGCGGTGGTACGGCGAAGTGATGAGCTTCGTGTCGCCGCCATGGAGGTTCATGGGCACATCGTCGAACGGACCGCGGCGGTTGTCGCCCGGGTCGACGACATAGCGCGCATTGCCGACGCCCTCGGGGATGAGACCCTCCGACTGAAGCGCGCTGATGATCGGGACATCAGGCTCCTCAGGATCGCCTGGGTAGCCGATCGCGCTGTTCGGTCCGAGCTCGGGATTCACCACGCGGTGGCAGAAGTGGCAGTTGATGCCGTCGTAGTCTTCGCCGCTGAACTCGGCGGTGGTGCCGGTCGACGAGCGGCCGCCAAGCCATGCGCCTGGCGCGTGGCAGCGGATGCAGGTCTCGCCGCCGATGTTCGCATCCTGGTTCGCGATCGTGAGCGCTGCGTGCCAGATCGGATCGCGTGCGCTCTGCGCCATGAGGCTGGCGACCCAGGTGTCGAACGGCGCGACCTCGACGCCGTAGTCCGAGTGGCAGTAGGTGCAGTTGATGGCGCTGTAGACCGGGGTGAAGGTCTCGGCGTTTGAATTCGGCTGCGTGCCGGGCTGGAAGAAGTCAGCCGCGGTGGTGGGCACCTGGTTCTGCGATCCACCACGACCAGCGACCGCGCCGACGGTGATCCCGATTGCCCCAAGGGCAGCAACCACAAGCGCGCCGCGCATGATCGTGCCCCGTGCGAGGGAGCGGGGGGCACGGTTGTTGGACTGGTCTCGCGGCATCTGGTTCTAGCCTCTCTCTCGGCGCCATCGTGACGATGACGGGGACTCCGAGCACACGCGCCGGGTCGAGCGAAATCCTCGGCCCGGAGACTCCGTGCGAACAAGCATTGGTTCGCACGCCGTGCCGCTGCGTTCCGCAAAAATCGCGATTCGCAGCTCGGTTCCGCGCTTCGGCGACCCGCCGATGCGCAGAGAGTCAAGAGTACGATCGGCTTGGGGAAGGTCAAGGTTCGGCGGCAAATCTCGGTGAAGCCAGTTCTTCTGCGCCTGCGTCGCTCTGGAAGGGCGCTGTATCGGACGCAGCGTTACACTCCGCGCATGTCGATTCTCCCCCGCAGCGCTTCGCGCCTCTGCGGCACTGTCCGCCGTTCGGTCGCCAACGCGTGCGCGGCGATTCTCGCCGTCTCGTCCGTGGCTGGGTGCGCCTCAAGTCCATCGGGACCGACCTACCTCTCGGTCCCGCATGCGCAGTACGACCGCGTGTTCGACGCGGCCTGCGCCGCGGCGCGCGACGAGGGATTTGTCCCGGAGGTCACCGATCGCAACGCCGGCGCCATCGAGAGCGCGCCGAAGTTCGCCGGCTCCGCGATCGAGCCGTGGACCTGGGGAACGATGACGGCTGACGATGTGGTCGAGGGCACCTTCGGCTTCGAGCGGCGCCGCGCGCGGTTCGAGTTTGTGCCCGCGGGCTTCCGGCCAACCGCGCCCGAAGGCACAGCGCCGCTCGCGGGTCCGATCCTGCCGGGGTCCGAGCGCGGCAAGGGAGCCGACCTCACCCGTGCGGAGGGCGAGCTCGAGGTTCGCGTCTCCGTGTCGGTCGAGCGGCAGTTCCGCCCGGGCTACCAGGGCGGCGCGTACACGCGCGCGCTCGGCAGCTACTCGCGCGATGTCACCATGAAGGACGACCCTGCCACGCCGCGCGACCGCTCGACCTGGACCGCGGTCGCGCGTGACGAGCGGATGGAGCGTGCGCTGATCGATCGGTTGGCGAAGCGGCTCGCCGAGGCGACGACGGCCAGCGCGCCCGACGCGAAGTAGCGCTCACGCGATCCGCGGATCGACGAACCGGTACATCACATCGACGACGAGGTTGAAGACGACCATGAGCGTCGAGTAGACGAGCACCACGCCCATGACGAGCGTGATGTCCTTGCCGAGGACTCCATCGACGAAGTGCTGGCCGACGCCGGGCACGGCGAAGACCTTCTCGACGACGAACGAGCCCGTGAGGGCGACGGCGGTCGCCGGACCGAGGTACGACAGCACCGGAAGGAACGCGTTCTTGAGCGCGTGATGCAGGGCGACGCGCGCGCGGGTGAGACCCTTCGCGCGCGCGGTGCGGATGTAGTCGGCGCCCATTTCCTCGATCATGCCGAAGCGGATCAGGCGCGAGATGTACGCCGCGAACGGAAGCGACAGCGTGAGCGCGGGCAGCGCGATGTAGGCAAGGCCACCCCAGCCGCCGACGGGGAAGAGCCCGAGCTTGACGGCGAAGAGCATGAGCAGCGCGCTTCCGATCACGAAGCTCGGCAGGCTGATGCCGATGACGGCGACAAGCTGCGTGGCCAGGTCCGCGATCGAGCCCGGCCGGAGTCCACCGATGAGCCCCGCGAAGAGACCGAGCATGAGCGCGATCACCATTGCGGAAAGCCCGAGCGTGATCGAGACCGGAAGTCCGGTGGAGAGGATCTCGTTCACGCTCCAGTCTGGCTGCTTGAGCGACGGGCCGAGATCGAACACGCGGTCGGTCTTGCCGCGCAGGTAGCCGATGCCGCTCGCCTTCTCGAGATACTCGAAGTAGAACGCGACCGGATCGTCGAGCTTGTACTGCTTCTTCATCGCAGCCACGATCTCAGCGGGAGGACGGCGGCCTTCCGGGTTCTCGAGCGGGTTGCCTGGCACGCTCCAGGCGAGGATGAATGTCAGCGTGTAGACCGCAAGCACGATGAACGGCAGCTGCACGAGCCGCCGCAGGATGAGGGCGCCGGTCGAGAGAGGCTGCGCGCTCACTTGCTCGGCTCCTGGGAGGGCTTCGGCGCCTGGGCGGTCGCGCGACGGGGACCGAGGATCGAGAGATCCTGCTCGAGTCGCGGATGATCCGTCATGCCGCCGACTTCGACCGGGTCGTACATGTAGACCGTCACATAGTTACAGATCGGCAAGAGCGGCACCTCCTCGGTGAAGAGCCACCGCTCGAGTTCGGCAAGCTTCTGGAGTCGCAGCGCCGGGTCGATCTCGCTGCTCGCCTCCGCAAGGCGGCGGTCGTACTCGGGGTTCGAGTAGCCGCGGTCGTTGTTGCCGTTCTGGCTCTGCTGCAGATCAAGCCAGGTGGTCGGATCGCCGTAGTCGCCGTACCAGCCACCACGCGCGATCATGAAGTTGCCCTTCTTGAGGTCTTCCTTGTAGAGCTTGGAGTCCTTGCCGCGGCACTCGGCCGCGACGCGCAACTCGCGCTTCCACATGTCGCGCATCGCGAGCGCCAGGTTCTGGAATCGCGGGCTCGCCGTCGAGTAGAGGATGTCGACGGTCGGAAACTTCACGCCATCGGCGTTCTCGATCACGCCGTCGCCGTTGCGGTCTTCCCAGCCAGCGGCCTTGAGTTCCGCGCGCGCCCGGTCGGGGTCGTAGCCCAGGCCCTCGACGACCGGATATCCCTCGAGCACGCCGGGCGGGACGAGCGTCGACGCCACACGCTCCTTGAGCCGGGTGACGCGGTCGATGAGCGCCTGCTTGTCGACCGCGAGCGCGAACGCGCGGCGAACGCGGGGATCGTTGAATGGGTTGACCCGGTCGCCGGGCAGCGTCTCGCGGCAGTTGAAGCTGAAGAAGTCGGTGCCGAACGCGTCGAAGCCACGCGCGTCGCGGCGTTCGCCGTCGCCTGGCGGCGGAAGCGTCGCCACGATGTCGTCGACGCGCTCGCCGCGCGCGAGGCCTGCGTTGAGGTCGGCCTTGAAGCGCTCGAGGTAGGCGCGGCGCTCCGCGAGCATCTCCGTCTTGTACTCAGGCCCGATGTCGGTGAGCCAGTCCGCCGCACCCGACTGGAAACTCAGCACGCCCGTGTTTGGATTCTCGACGGTACGGCACTCGATCGTCTTGGCGACGACGGCGTCCTTGTTCCAGTAGTGCGGGTTCTGCTCGAGCCGCATGTCGCGCTTGTAGCGCCAGACCGTCGGCATGTACGCGCCGTTGACGACGATGCGGCCAGGCTTGGTCCAGTCGTGGCGCTGCGTGGCGCGGCCGGTCGCGGGGTCGAGCGAGACAAACGCCTCGACCGTCGCCGGATGCACCGGCGAGAAGCACGGGAACGCGCAGAGGTCGAGGAAGTAGACGAGCGGCGCGTCGAGCGTGACGACGAGCGTGCGTGCATCAGGCGCGTGAAGGCCGACCGTCGAGTCGAAGAGATCGACCGTGCGCTTCCACAGCGCCTCCGCGTCGGCGGCGGAGGGATTCTCCGCGTGCTGCGCCGTGAATTCCTTGAGCATGGCGCTGCGCGCTTCGAAGAACTTCTTCGCGCCCTTGATCGCGAAGAAGAGTCCCGAGTAGTCGGCGGCGCTGTCAGGCAAGATCGCTCGCCGCCACGAGTAGCGGAAGTCCTCGCTCGTCACGGGGTCGCCGTTGGACCACTTCGCGTCGCCGCGGAGGTGGAAGGTGTAGGTGAGCCCATCGGGCGAGACATCCCAGCGCTCGGCGACGCCGGGAATGATCGCGCAATCGGCCGCACGCAGGTTGACAAGCGGTTCGTAGAGGACGCGGGCGCGACGCAGCTCGTGCTGGTAGCTCATGCGCTGCGGATCGAGCGTGTAGACATCGCTCCGGTCGATGAGCACGAAGTCGGCGGGCGGCAGAGGGCGATCAATCGACACGGCCGCAGCGAGGGCGAGGACGAGCGCGATGACTGGGATCAGGAGCCGCACGCGGGCAGGATAGCCGTGCCGTCCGCTGCGAAACGCTCGGTTGCCCGCAGACTTCGGTCTGCGGAACGGGCGAGGTCAGCCTTCGACTCCCGCGGCCGTGGTTCAGCACGCGAACGCCTGCTGGCCTCGCTCAGTTCTTGTAGGGCGCAGCCGAGACGATGCCCGACCAGCGATTCGCCTCGGCCTCGAACTTGGCCTTGTCCTTCGCTTCCCAAGCCGGGCCGAGGACGCGGGCGTCGCCTTCCGGCTTGGTGCCGGAGTAGGCCTGCGGGCGCTCGCCGCGGTCGATCAGACGCAGGAGCACCTCGCAGCTGTTCAGAACCGAGGCGTACGACGCCGACATGGTGGCGTCCGCGTGCGCCGCATCCCATTGCGCGTTTGCAGATGCGACGAGGTCGGAGAGCGCCGGCGCAAGCACCTTCGCCACGGCCGAGCGGTCGGCCGACTGCATCACGAGGAGGTCGTTGCGCAGGCCAACCAGCGAGCGCTGGATCGCCTGCATGCGGACATCAACCGCGGCCGAGGCCTTCATGCCCTTGGCAAGCGAGGCAAGCGCCTCGGCCTGCGCCTTGCGGACATTGCGCGCGTTGTCGGCGGGCAGATCCTTGCGGCGGGCTGCAGCACCGATCGCGGCGAGCTTCTGCTGAAGCGCGAGCCAGTCGGTTTCGCTGACGGCCGCGTCGCGGAGGCGGCGCGCTGCGGTCTCGTAGTACGAGTTGCTCGCGTCGAGATCCTCGAATGCATCGATCGCGAGGCTCGCGGCTGCGATGCGCTTCGCCGGGTTCGATTCGGAGGCGACCGCCGTGCGCTCGATGATGACATCGAGCGCCTCTGGGGTACGGCTGAACCGAAGCACCTGCATGGCGTTGAGCGAGCGGTGGAGGTCGCTCCCCTTCACGACGGGCGAAAGCTCGGTGATGAGGATGCCGGCGTAGGCCTTGCGGAAGCTCGGGCTGGCGGCGGGGTCTCGGGCCGGGGTCGTGAGCGCGCCACGGGCGTCCTCGACGGCGCGGGCGTCGTCGCCCGACCGGATCGCCTCGGCGTGCTTGCCGACGAAGGCTGAGACCGCGGACTTCTGACCGTCGTTCAGGGCGCCGGTGGCGGCAACGATGGTCCGGTCAAGGTTGGTCGACTGCCCGAATGCGGTCGACCCGCTGAACGCGAGGACCGAGCCGAGGATGAGCGAGCCGAAGAGGGGTCGGAAGGACATGATCCAGATCCTGGGTGAGGTCGGGCGGCGCGGCCCCCAAGTTTGAGGGACGCAAGGGATTGGACGCTAATCCAACCAAGGCGCCATGTCAACGAACGCGAACAGGGGGCGCCCCGGAGCGTAGGTACGGTCATCCGTTGTTTCCCGCTCCATCCAGCGTGGCAAATGAGCCGATGAAAGGGTCAGGAACGGGTTTGGGAACCTCCAGCGGCAACCGAGCATCCGATCCTGACAAACGATTCTGACCCGACCGAAGCCGCCCCGACCGAGACCCTCGATGAGCCGGACCTTCATCCGCCAGTTGCCGTGCCTGCCGATTCCGACCCCCTCGACCCCTCGCGGACGGTTCATCGCACGCCCGTCAGCGGGTCTCCTCGTCGGTCTCACGCTCGCGGCGACCCTGCTGGCGGTCGCTCCGCACGGACTGGCCGCCCAGGATGCGGCCTCCGCGGCGCCTGCCGCAATCGCCCCAACGCCGCCGGCCGCGCTGCCTGAACCGACCGCAGAGGCGCGCGCCATCGTGAACGAGCGGCTCTCGCGGTCGTTCGCCCAGCGGGCGCGAAACCTCCTGCAGCGGGACCAGATCTACCTCGGGATGCTCGAGAGCTCCGAGGCGTTGCTGAGGACGGCGACCGAACTCGCACCCGACAACCCGCACATCTGGCGCATCGCGCTTGACCTTGCGACCACGATGGAAGACGGCGATCCGAAGGCGGCTGCGCTCTCGTCGCAGGCACTTCGTCGACTCAATGAACTCGACCCCGGCAACGAGGTCATCCGTCTGCGGCGCATCCTCGACACGATTGCCGTCCGTCAGACCGCCGAGGAACGGCTGGCGATCTACGACCGCCTCCTCTCGCCGGAGTCGATCGCAAAGATCGGTCAGCCGGTGGCGGCGCGACTTGCGTTCGACGCAGCGGTGTTGCGGCGACGCACGGGCGATATCGCCGGGTTCGAGCGCGAGCTGCTGCGTGCCGTCGACCTCGATGCCGCGTTCCCCGAGGCGACCGAGATGGCGGCCGGCTACTTCCGCATGCGCGCGCCTTCGCCCGTCGAAGACGCCGAGGCCATGCGCGTGGCGCTCATCGCAAACCCGATCCGCACGCCGGCGGCGCTCGGTCTTGCGCAACTTTGCCTTGAAAAGGGCGCGTACCGCTCCGCCGCCGAGATCCTCGATGTCGAGGCCGAGGTGCTTGCGACCTCGCGGCCGGATCCGGTGTTCGACGGCGTGCTCACCGACCTCGCCGTCGCGCTGTGGGGCGCGGAGCGCATCGACGACGCGTTCCGCATGCTGGCGAAGCGGCAGCGCATGCTCGATGGTTCGCTGATGGAGGAGCTCGACCGCAGCGGCGCGATCCTCTCGCTCGAGGAGCGTGCGCAGGTCAAGATGCCTGTCGCGCCACAGCTGGCAGCGACCTTCGCGGCGCTCTCGAACGCCCGTGGCGTCGGAGATGCGAAGGTCGCGATCGACAACTGCGCCTTCGCCTACGAGACGCAGATGCAGTCGCTGGAGCGGCTGTTGAACAGCCCGGACCGAACCGATCAGGAGAAGAGTCGGGTGACCGAGGAAGTGACCGCGGTGCGACTGCAGGCCGCGATCGTGCAGCTGTGGCTTGGTGGCGACACGATGAAGGCGGCCACATGGGTCGACGAAGCATCGATGCGCATGCCGCTCTCGGATGATGCCCGTGCGCGCTTCGAGGGCTGGATCCTGTTCCGCAAGGGCGAGCTCGAGAAGGCGCAGGCGGTCCTCGAGCCGATCGCGCCGCGTGATCTCAGCGCGCGCCTCGGACTTGCGATGGTTCTCGAGGCGTCGGGCGACCGCAAGGGCGCGGCGCGCAACTTCCTCGAGGTCGCGCGCGCCACGCCGAACACGGCGATGGGCGTGTGGAGCCGAGACAAGCTGCATGGATTCCTCGGCCAGAAGGTTCCGGTGAACGAAAATGCGGAGTCGGTCGAGGCAGCGGCTGCACTTCCGAAGCCTTTCCTCGAGCTCATGCGCGAAGGTTCGCGTCGGATGCTCCTCCGGATCACGCCGCAGCGGCAGAACGCCCGGCCGTGGGATCCACTGATCTTCGACATCGAGCTGACGAATCTCAGCGATTGGCCGCTCGCCATCTCGTCGGAGGGCCCGCTCGCCGACACGATGACGATCTCGGCCGCTGTGAATGTGCCCGGCAAGATGCCAGGCGCGCCGCCGTTCGCGATCGTGTCCATCGACCGACAGCTTGTCGTCGGCCCGAAGCAGACGATGAAGATTCCCGTCGATGTGTCGCTGACCGATGCGAGCGTGACGCTGCGGGATGACCCGATCGTCGGCGCGTTCCTCTCGGCGCACGGAATCCTCAACTGGCGCACCACCGAGCGCGGGCTCGAGCCTGGGCCGCTTGGCGTCGAGGTGGCCTCGAGCCCGCTGCATGTCGGCGGCGCAAGGCTGACCGCCGAGTGGATTCGCGAGAAGCTGGCGGAACTCGCGGATCCGACCAAGGTTCCTGAGCCAGAGACGATCGCCATGCTCGCGCATGCGCATCGCCGCACGGCTCGGGAGGGTGCGGCTGCAGACCCCGCGATCCGCGATGCGCTCGCTGGCTCGGGGCAAGTCCTCGCCGACGCGACCCGCCGGCTCTGGCCGGAGGCTCGCGCATGGCTTGCGTTCGCGGCGCCGCACGCGCCCGTGATCGAGCGTACGGGCGCAGAGATCGCCGCTGCGTCGGCTGCGGAGGAGGCGGAACTCGCGGTGCAGAAGGCGCCTGTCCCCGAACTGGAGCCGCTCATGGCGGCGCTCCGCGAGGACGAGAGCTTCCTCCCGCGCCTCGCGTGGGTCTGCGTCCGGGCGCTCCGACCCGAGGATCCCGTGCTCGACGCCGCGCTCAAGTCGCCCGACGAACGGCTCGCCAGCTTCGCGAAGGTTTACCGCTCGTCGCTCCTCGATGTTCAGGACGAGCGCCGCCGCGAGCTCAACCTGCAGTAGCCTGTGCGCAGCGCCCACGGGCGGCCTGCCATGAGATTCCCACTCCTCCAAGACCAGGAGCGCCGCCGAACCGCGCTGCGTGTGATCGGCCTCGTGGTCGGTCTCTTCTTCTTCGCGGCAGCGATCCACTTCGCGATGGGCGAGCAGGCCGAGTTCGCCAAGGCGCTCGAGGCGCTGCGGGATCCGCCGCCGGTCGCGGTCGCGCTGGTGCTTGCGTCCGTGGCGATCGGCGCCGTCCTGAGCGCGTTGCTCTTCCACATCCTCATGCGGCGCTTCGGCACCGTGCCGTTCTGGGAGATGCAGGCGCTCATCGCTGCAAGCGCCTTCGCAAACTACCTTCCGCTCAAGCCGGGCTTCGTCGGCCGCGTCGCGTACCACCGACTCCGCCACGGCATCCGCGCCGCGCACACGCTTCGCACCATCCTCGAGGCGATCGCGCTCTCAGGCACGGTCGCATCGCTCTTCCTGCTGTCGCTCGTCGCGCTGCGCGCCCTCAAGGCGCGCGGCTTCACCGTCGCAGGACATGAGATCGAGGGCGAGTGGGCGTTGATCGCGCCGTCGGTGCTCGCGATGGCGATGTTCTGGCCGAAGACGAGGTCGCTCTCGCAGGCGCTGCTCGTGCGGCAGCTTGAGCTTGCGCTCTGGACGCTGCGTTACTGGGCTGTCTTCCGCCTCGTGGGTGCGCCGATCGACCTCGAGACCGCGATCGTGCTTGCGAGCGTCAGCGTGATCGCGACGCTGCTGCCCATCGTCTCGAACGGCCTCGGCATCCGAGAGTGGGTCATCGGTCTTCTTGCGCCCATGATCTCGCACGAGCCGGTCTCGACCTCGCAGGCGATCGTCGCGGAACTCGTGCACCGCGCCGCGGAGATCGCGGTGATGGCGCCGTTCGGCATCGTCTCGATCATCGTGCTCGTACGGCACAACCGCAAGCTCGCGCTCGCGCGCGCCGATGGCGACGCCTCTCCGGCCGATGCCTCGAACGCGGGCGGCTAGAACGCGAAGATCGTGTCGATGAGCTTGGCGAGCACGCCCTTCTCGGTGGTGTCGCGCAGCTGGCCCGTGGTCGTCTTCTTGATGACCGCGTCGGCGATGCGCTGCGACTGCACCTGGTTGCTGGTGTCGACATCCTCGGGGCGGCAGATGCCCGACAGCACGATGACCTGCGTCTCGCCGTCGTTGGTGATCTCACGGCGCGCCTCGAGGACGAGCAGGCCGTTCGGCCGCACCTCGACGACCTCCGCGGTCACGCGCGCCGAGAAGTCGTCGGCGCGGTTGTAGCTGCCCTTGCCCTTGAAGGTCTTGTCGCCGCCGATGCCGAACGCCGGAAGCTCGCTTGCGGTGAGCGGCGTGAAGAAGCCCTCGCCGAACGAAGTCGGATCCATCGAGATCCAGGCGTCGACCGCGGCCGAGGTCTCCCAGTTCTTGTCGGCCTTCGCGTCGGCCGTGCTCTTCGACTTGCTCTGCTCGCTCACGACGATCGTCACGAGGTCGTGCACCGCGAAGGTCCGCGGCTCCGGATCCTTCACCGCGAACAGGCTGCCGAGATCCGTCGCGCCGGTGTCGCGCAGCGGACGCGCAGACGACTGCTGCGAGTCGAGGGCGGCCGCGGTGACCGAGCGCGTGGGACGCGTGGAGGGAGCCTCGTCGCCACGAAGCACCTTCGGCGCATCCTCGGTCGCAGGCGCGGCCGGCGGCAGCGGCGCCGACGCCGGCGGCGTGGCTTGCCGCGGGTTGCCGGACTGGGCGGCGAGGCAGAGGGCGATGAGGATCGGGGTGTGCATGGCGTGTTCTCCAGAGGCCGGCGCGTGCGCCGGGGTGAGTCGTCTCAGCGGATGACGGCGCGACCGTTGCCGAGCACCTCGGCTGCGAAGGTTCCGCCGTCTTCATCCGACTTGCCGCGTGCGCTCCGATCGCGCGGCGAGCCGGCGCGTTGGAGCAGGATCCTGTCTCCGAGCTTGCCATCCTGAAGCGCGATCGCCTCGAGTTCGATGGCGACGAGGCCGAGCTCGCGGCGCACGATCACGCGGTCGTTGCGGCGGATGGCGATGCCCTTCACGAGATCCTCGGCGGCGATCACGACGCCTGCATCGAGGCTGCGGGCGAGCGAGGTGTTCGCGAGCGCGACGGGTGTGGCCGCACGCTCGGCGAGCGACGGCGCGATCTCACGCATCTCGATGGAGAACGCGTCGGCGGTGAGCGGCCGGCCGCGGCGCGCGGCGTCGGTCGCCACGCAGACCTCGCGGAGAAGGCGCACGGACACGCGGATCCGCTCGCGCGAGACCTGGTGGTCGCCGCTGAGCGCCGTGATCTCGAAGCTGACGAAATCCGACTTGATGGCGCTGCGCGCGCTGACCTCGTAGCGAAGGCCCGGCTTCGGCGCGAGTCGTGCATGATCGGCGGCGGAGATGTGCAGCCGGAGGTCGCTCGCGTCGGCGCCGAACGCGTTGCGCAGGAGCTCGCACACGACGCCGAGCGGCGTACCGCTCCCGGCGTACAGCGCGGGGTCGATTCCAGCGGACTGCTCCGGCGCATCGGTGCGCGCCGTGGCCGTCGGGGCGATCGGCGTTGCCTCGACCTTCGGCGCCCGCGACGGGCGCACCACCACGCGTTCGCCCTCGAAGCGCAGCGTCGGATCCTTCGCGCCCGCGTCGACGAGCTTCTCGCGCACCGAGGCGATCTCGATCTCGAACGCCTTGTCCGAGCCACGCGCGATCTCGACCGCAGCGAACCGCTTGGCCTCGTCGCCCTTCAGCTCGGCGATGTCCGCGAGCGTGACGGGTGCGCCCGGCGCCACGCGCGCCGACGGCCGCAGCGCGATCGTGTCGGCGATGACCGGGGATGCGCACGCGAGGAGAGCGGGAAGCGCGATGAGGATGAGTCGTGCGATCTGCATGGAGAGTTCCGAATGCCGGCGTCAGTTGCTCACGCCGACAGGGTTACGAGCGGAGATTCGTGATGTTGCGCAGGGTCTCGCTCGACGCCTGGATCACCTGGCTGTTCATCTCGAAGGTGCGCTGCGTCTTGATAAGCGTGACCAGCTCTGTCACGGGATCGGAGTTCGACGCCTCGAGGAAGCCCTGGCGGATGCCGCCGAGTCCGTCAAGCGTGGGCTCGCCTTCGAGCGGCTGCCCGCTCGCAAGGGTCGGGATGTAGACATTGTTTCCGATCGTCTCGAGACCAGACGGATTCACGAAGCGCACGAGCGTGATCTGGCCGAACTCGACGGCGTCGACCTGACCGGGCACGCTTCCCGAGACGACGCCGTCCTGGGAGATGTTCACATCCTGCGCGTTCTCGGGAATCTGGATCTCGGGCTGCAGCGCGTAGCCCGGCGAGTTCGCGAGCACGAGCTGGCCTTCGCTGTTCAGCGTGAAGTTGCCGGCGCGCGTGTAGCCGATGCCCTCGCCGACATCGGGCGGGATCTGCAGCTGGAAGAAGCCGTCGCCTTCGATCATCATGTCGTAGGTGAGGCCGGTCGCCTGCGCAGGCCCTTGCTCGAAGTTGATCTGCGTGCCCGACACCTGGGTGCCGAGGCCGACATACAGGCCCGTCGGGCGCTGCACGGCGTTGCCGGCGGGCAAGCCGGGCTGCGCGAGCTCCTGATAGAAGAGGTCCTCGAAGTTGGCGCGCGACGCCTTGAAGCCGGTCGTGTTCGCGTTGGCGATGTTGTTCGCCGTCACATCGAGGCTGATCGAGCAGGCCGACATGCCGGTCGCTGCGGTGTTGAGTGCGATGTAGCTCATCGAGGTGTCCTTTCAGTCGTGGCCGCGTACGCGGCGAAGGGTCATGACGCAGAGTCGTGGCGCGATCAGGAGAAGCGTCCGAAGACGTCGACGAGTCGGCCCATCATTTGGTCCTGGTACTGCATGAGCTTGGTGGAGAACTCGATTCCCCGCGAGACCTTCACGAGGTCTGCGAGGGCGAGCACCGCATCGACGGTGCTCTCCTCCAGCGCGCCCTGCTTCACACCGGTGTCGCTGGGCGCGGGAACGGTCTGGCCGCCGAGGACGCGCATGAGGTCGCGTCCTTCCTTGCGGAGGTTCGACATGTCGGCGGGCATGACCAGGGCGAGGCGGCCGACCTCGTTGCCCGACTGGAAGACGCGGCCGTCGGCGTCGATGACGAGGTCGGGGTCTTCCGAATCAAGCACGATCGGGTTGCCGTCGATGCCCTGCACGGTCGCGCCGCTGCCAGCGAGGGCAAGGCGGCTGTCCTTGTCGCGGACGAGTTCGCCCGCGCGGCTGACGAAGGTGTCGCGGGTGCCGGAGACGGCGGGGTTCTGCACGAGGAGGAAGCCGTCGCCCTCGAGGGCGATGTCGAGCGAGCGGCCCGTCTGGCGCAGCGCGCCCTGGCGCAGGTCGATGCCGGTCGGCTGGAAGAGCTTGCCGCCGCCGAGGGCGTCGAGCGCGCGGTTCGCATCGTGGTAGAGGCCGCCGTTCTCGAGGTTCTCCGCGCGGCGCGCCTCGAGGTTGAGGAAGTCGGCCTTGAAGCCCACCGTCTGCGCGTTCGCGAGGTTGTTCGCGATGGTGTCGAGACGGCGCATGCCCGTGACGACTCCGGCGGTGGCGAGGTGGAATCCGTAGTTCATGCGAGTGCTCCGTCGCCCGAGGAGGCAATCGGCGCGCCAGCGTCGGCAGGGGCCGGGTGGAGGCGCCACACGAAGCCAGTGGCGCGCGCAGTGGCTGGAATCACGCAGCCCTCGTCCGATGCGGCGCTGGCGGCGAGGTCCGCAAAGAGCGGGTCGTGCTGGCGCTGGGCTGGGGTTCGGGATGCGTGGGCGGCGTCGCGGGCTGCACGAAGGAGCTCGGCCGCCTGTGAGCGCTGGAGCAGCGCGTAGGCGCGGCGAGCCCGATCCTCTGCGGCGGCGAGTCGCGCGGCACGCGCAATCGCTGCGCCCACGAGATCAAGCGAGGGCAAATCCTGCCGATCGGGGCGCGAGGGGCCGCGCTCCGCGGAAATCACGCGGAAAACGAACGAATTGGCGGCTGATTGGGCGTCTGGCATGCGGCACTCCTTGCCTGTTGTCCGGCGCCGCGACCTCCTGTCGCGTGCGTCGAGGGTCAGTCATGCAAGTGGCGTGCCTAGATCTCGTCGGAGCGCTCAAGCAAGAGCAGGGGGATGCTGGGAGCACGCCTCCGTGCGACGAGATGAGGACGGATTGATGGAATTTCGGGTCGCTCCCGCCATCTTTCGTGCAAGTTCGACCCGCATGCCGATTCTGAAGGACCTGTCGATGTCGCTCGACTCCCCCGCGAACCCCGAGAGCAATTCAAGTCAACTTGACTCAGTTGGCGATGCGGTTCGTTGGACGCTCGGCAATCTCGACCAGGCTTTCGATCAGGCTCTCGATGAAGCGTTCCGAACCTGCACCACCATCCACACCGTCATCCGCGACGAGCTCAGATCCGTCTCCGATGCCGAAGGCGCCGCGGGAGAGCAAGGGGGCGTCGCTGCTGAAGTCGGCCGCTTCCGCTCCTGCGAAGGTCCGATCGCGGACGGTGAACCTGGCGAAGGCCTCGGCGCCGGCGCGGTCTCGTAAGCCCGCTGTGACCGTCGCCCAGAAGGGCACCGCGGCGTCGAGCGGGTTCGCCTCGGCCCTCAGCCGCTTCAACGCCTACATCCGCATCGAGTGCGGCCTCGCGCGGGCCACGCAGGAGGCCTACGGCCGCGACCTCGACGACCTCGTCGGCGACCTCGTCGCGCGCGGCGTCACGACCCCCGCCGCCGTCGAGCCCGCGCACCTCGTCGAGCATGTGCGGTTTCTCTCGCGCGAGCGCGGCCTCGACCCCGCCACGATCGTGCGACATGTCTCGACCGTGCGCGTCTTCTTCCGCTTCCTGCACGCGAGCAACTTGATCGCCGCGAACCCCGCGCGACTCCTCGAGCGGCCGACCAAGTGGCGGAAACTGCCCGATGTCATCTCGCCCGCGCAGATGAAGAAGCTCGTCGAGGCGCCGACACCCGACAACAGCGACCTCTGGGAGCGCGACCGCGCGATCCTCGAGCTGATGTACGCGGCCGGCCTGCGAGCGAGCGAGGTCGGCTCCGTGCGACTCAACCAGTGGTTCCCTGCGATCGCATCGCTCCATGTGATCGGCAAGGGGTCGAAGCAACGCGTGGTGCCCGTCGGCATGCCCGCCGCGCAGGCGCTCACGCGATGGCTCGAGCAGGTGCGCCCCGGCATCGTGCAAGGCGACGAGGCGCGCGCGGATCACCGCCTGTTCGTGTCGAACCGCGGTCGGCCGCTCGAGCGCGTGGCGGTGTGGATGCTCGTCAAGAAGTACGCGGCGGCGGCCGGGCTCCACGATGTCCACCCGCATGTCCTGCGCCACAGCTTCGCGACCGACCTCCTCCGCGGCGGATGCGACCTCCGCACCGTGCAGGAGTTCCTCGGTCACTCGAGCGTCGTGACGACGCAGATCTACACGCATGTGGACAAGTCGCGGCTGCGCGAGACGGTGACGCGTTTCCATCCGCGCTTCGACCGCTGATTTCCCGCCCCCATCGACTGCATGGAGGCGGTAGCCTCTCGCGAAGCCACATGCTCACGACCGACCCGTGCATCCTCGTCATCTTCGGCGCCTCGGGCGACCTCACCTCGCGCAAGCTTGTTCCCGCGATGTACGAGATGCATGTCGCGGGGCAGCTGCATGCATCGACGGTGATCCTCGGCGTATCGCGCACCCAGAAGACCGACGACGCGTGGCGCGACGAGCTCAAGCCGTGGGTCGCGCAGCAGGTGAAGAACTTCGACGCCGCGAAGTACGCGGATTTCGCGCGGCGGCTGTTCTACTTCGCAGGCGACGCGGTCAAGAGCGAGTGCTATCCAGCGCTCGAGGCGCGACTCGGCGCGCTCGCCGAGGAGAAGGGCACGCGCGGCAACCTGCTCTTCTTCCTTTCCGTCGCGGAGAATCTCTACGAGCCGATCGTGCAGCAGATCGACGACGCAGGCCTCGTGGTCGAGGGCAAGCGATGGTGCTCGATCGATCCGAGCGCGAAGAGCTGGCAGCGCATCATCGTCGAGAAGCCGTTCGGGCATGACGCCTCGAGCGCCGCGAGCCTGAACCGCGCGCTCGGCCGCGCGTTCGAGGAGGAATCGATCTACCGAATCGACCACTACCTCGGCAAGGAGCTCGTGCAGTCGATGCTCGTGCTTCGCTTCGCGAACTCGATCTTCGAGCCGGTGTGGAACTGGCAGTACATCGACCATGTGCAGATCTCCGCGGCCGAGACCGTGTCGGTCGGCCAGCGCACCGCGTTCTACGACCAGACGGGCGCGATCCGCGACATGATCCAGTCGCATCTCTTCCAGGTGCTTGCGTTCGTGGCGATGGAGCCGCCGAGCCTGTACACGCCGGAGAATGTGCGCGCGGAGAAGATCAAGATCATCGACTCGATCTCGATCCCGACCGCCGACGAGGTCGCGTCGCACTGCGCGCTCGGGCAGTTCGCGTCGGACGGCACCGAAGGCGCGTACCACGAGCTCGCGGGCGTCGCGCCCGGCTCGACCACCGAGACCTACGCGGCGATCAAGGTGCACTTCGACAACTGGCGCTGGGCGGGCACGCCGTTCTACATCCGCACGGGCAAGAAGCTCGCGCAGAAGCGCACCGAGGTCGTGGTGCAGTTCAAGCCGCCTGCGGCGAACCTCTTCCGCAAGGTCGCGGGCTTTGGGAACGAAACGCCGAACCGGCTCGTCATCGAGATCGCGCCAAAGGAGCGCTTCAACCTGCGCTTCGAGGTGAAGGTGCCGGGCTTCGGCCTGCGCGGGGCGAATGTCGACATGCAGCTCGACTACGCGGATCAGTTCAAGACCGAGCCCGTCGAGGCGTACGGCCCGTTGATCGTCGACGCGATGCGCGGCGACCAGACGCTCTTCAAGCACCGCGTCGAGGTCGAGGGCGCGTGGAACGCGGTGATGCCGTTCCTCGACGAGCGCTCGGCGGCCGCGCGCGCCGGGATCCAAGGCAACTACGCGTGCGGGTCGTGGGGACCTGCGGCCGCGGACGAGCTTCTTGCCCGCGACGGCCGCGCGTGGCGCAACGAGCCGTGAATCCGCGGGGAGTGCGGTCGGGTACGCTGTCCGCAGTGCATTCCGCGAGCCTCGCATGAGCGACGACGAGACCGGACCCTACAAGATCCTCGACGAGATGCCGCCCACGCCGCGGCTGCCGGGCTCCGTGTCGCTGTTCGACCACGCCGACGGCGCGATCGACGCGATCGGTCTCGACCTCGTCAACCAGGCGAAGGCGTGCGTGCGCAGCTTCGGCGACTTCCATCTCGCGCTCTCGGGCGGATCGACGCCGATGCCGCTCTACCAGCGCATGATGATCGACCCCGCGTTCCGCGACATGCCATGGCGGCGCACGCACCTCTGGATCGTCGACGAGCGCTGCGTGCCGTTCGACGACCCGCGCTCGAACTACGGGCAGATCGCGGAGCTCATCGTCGACCACTCCGGCATCCCGCGCTCGCAGGTGCATCCGATCCATGCGTACGAGCCCGATGCCGACGCGCGCTACGAAGACGAACTGCGCGAGACGCTCGGCTGGCGCGAGAAGGGGCACGACCGCCTCGACTTCGTGCTGCTCGGGATGGGCGACGACGGCCACACCGCGAGCCTGTTCCCGCATTCCGACGCGCTGCGTGTCGACGACCGCTTCGCCTGCTTCAACCGTGGGACGCAGGTGACGCCGCCCGATCGCGTGACGATGACCTATCCGCTCATCAACAGCGCGCGCTTCATCGGCATCCTCGTGCTTGGCAAGAAGAAGGCGCACATGGTGCATCGCATCGCGACCGGTGCCGACCCCGTGCGCGACATCCCGATCAAGGGCGTGAACCCGATCGGAGGCGAGCAGCGGTGGTACCTCGACAGCGACGCCGCGCGCTGGGGTTGAGAGGCGGCGTCAGCGGATACGCGGCTTGGCCGCCGCAGGCTGCAGCGCGTCGCGCAGGAAGCGTGAGCGCGACTCCTCGTCGCCGCAGCTCACGAAGCATGCCGTGCGTGCGCGCGTGATCGCGACATAGAACAGGCGCCGCTCGCTTTCGACCGCGGGGCTTCGCTCGAGCGTCGCGTGCGCGTCGCGCTTCGCGAAGCAGCCTGACTCCTCGTCGCCGGGCAAGGGCATCCAGCCTTCGTCGCACTCTGGGATGAAGACATAGTCCCACTCGAGGCCCTTCACGCGGTGGATCGTGGTGACGCGCACGCAGTCCTCGCGCGCGCGGCCCTGCGTGGTGTCGACCTCCGCGAGGCGCGCCTCGAGTTCTCCAAGCTGGCAGCGCGCGGCGCGCGCGAAGTCCTCGAGCACCTCGTAGGCGCGCAGGCATTCCTGCACGCTCGCGGCGCTGCGGTGCGCGGACAGCGCCTCCTCGAACGCGATCTCGCTGCGAAGCACGCGGATCGCCTGCGCGGCGCCCGCCTCCTCGGTCGCGCGGCGGTGCGCCTTGAGCAGCGTGTTGCCGAGCGCCTTGAGCTCCTTGCGCGCGCCGCCGTGGAAGCCCGCCATCACATGGAGGTCGTCGTCGAAGCAGAGGTCGCCGAGCGTGAGGCCGTCGCGCTGCGCGTCGCGCAGCAGGAGGTCCGTGCCCTTGCGCGAAAGCCCGCGGAAGGGGCGGTTGAGGATGCGCGAGGCGTTCTTCGCCAGTACCCCATCGGAATCCGCGTCGAGCGGCACGCGCAGCGTGCGCGCGGCACGGGCGTACGAAAGCAAGAGCGAGAGCGATGGATCGTCGGCGAAGGCCGCGTGCTCGTCCATCGCGAACGGGATCTCCGCCGCGAGCATGCGCCACTCCATCGCAAGCAGCTGCGCCCATGAGCGCCCGAGCACCACGATGTCGCGCGCAGGCGTGCCCGAGGCGAGCAATTCGCCGAGCCGCGCGACGAGCGGGTCGAGTGCGCGCGGCTCGGCACCCGATTCGGTGATGGCGACCAGCTGCGTGTCCTGGTCGGGATCGGCGGCGATGATGCGCTTCGGCACGCGCGTGTCGCTCGCGGCGATCACGCGCTCGGCCGCGGCCGCGAGATCGGGCCCGAAGCGGAAGCTCGTCGACAGCGTGAAGGTCTCGTGCGGGTGCGCCGTGAAGCGCTTCGCGAACTCGCCGCGGATGAACGCGCTGCGCGCGCCGCGCCACTCGTGGATCGTCTGGTCGTCGTCGCCGACGACCGTGACGCGCGCGCGCGAACCCGCGAGCAGCGACAGGAGCCGGAACTGCGCGTGGTCGCAATCCTGGAACTCGTCGACCACGAGGTGCTCGAATCGGTCGGAGAGCCCGAGCCGCGCAGGGTCGCGATCGAGCGCGCGCACGCTGTCGACGACGAGATCGTCGAAGGTGCGGAAACCCTCGGTGTTTCGCCGCTTCTCGAAGCGCGCGTAGACGCCGACGAGAAACTCGTCGTCGGCATGCCCCGCGTCGGCGGGCGCGACGAGCATCGACTTCCACTCGCGGATCGCCTCGAGGCAGCTCTCGGCGTCGCGGCCGTCGTCCTCCTCGGGATGCTCGGCGCGCTCGGCGAACTCCTCGCGGATCGCATCGCCCACCGTGCGCAGCACCGCGCCACCATCGGTGACGAGCGGCATGCGCGCCACCGCGCCGACATCCTCGAGGTGCCGCACGATGCCGAACGCGAGCGCGTGCCAGGTCTGGACGCGCAGTGCGCGCGTGTCGACGCCGGTCGCCGCGAGACGCGACTCGAACGAGAGCTGCGCGGCCTTGTTGAACATCACCGCGCGCATCTGCGCGGGCGGCACGCCGCGGATCGCGAGTTCCGCGAGGCGGTGCACCATCGTCGTCGTCTTGCCGCTGCCCGCGACCGCGAGCACCGTGAGGTGCGCGTCGCCGCGTGCCTCGACGACCGCGCGCTGTTCGTCGGTGAGATGGAGACGGGTCGCGCTCACGCCTCCGGTCCGCCGCCGCGCGTCGCACGCAGGAAATCCTCGAGGATCGCGCACGCCGCAAGCGCGTCGCGCAGCGCCTTCTTCTCGCCGTGCGTGCGTCCGGTGCGCTTCAGGCGCTCCTCGGCGTCGAAGCTCGAGAGCCGCTCGTCGTGGAAGTGCAGCGAGAAGCGCGCGTGCGGGCCGTGTTCGGCGCGAAACGCGCGCTCGAGCTCGGCCGCGAACTCGCGCACGAGCTTCGCGCGCGGACCTTCGGTGCCGTCCATGTTGAACGGAAGCCCGACCACGATGCGGTCGGGTCCGTACTCGTCGATCGCGCGCAGCGAAGCCTTCACCTGAAGCGCCGGCGTGTGCGCCTCGACGACCGAAAGCGGCTGCACGAGCCCGACGACATCGTCGCCCGCCGCAAAGCCGGTGCGCTTGTCACCGAGATCGATCGCGAGATACCGCATCGTCAGCGCCACGCCTCTGGGGCGCGCTCGGCGAGCGCCTTCACGCGCTCCGCCTCGGACGCAGGAGCGATGAGCGTCGCGTCCTTCGTGTGCACGATGACGAGATCCTCGCACTGGATCGTCGCGATGAGATGACCCGGCTCGTCGGAGATCACGCGAACGCCGCGCGAGCCGTCGTCGAGCCAGTGCGCGTTGACGCGGTTGCCGCGGTCATCCGCGGGGATCGACTCCGCGAAGCTCGACCAGTTTCCGATGTCGAGCCAGTTGGCGCCGAGGGCGAGCATGCACACCTCGAATGCGCCGTCGCCGCTCGCCGCGGCTGGCTCCATCACCGCGCGGTCGAACGACTCCTTCGGCAGCGTCGCGTACACGCGTCGAAGCGTCTCATCGCGGGCGGGCGAATCCCATGCGGCCGCGATCTCCGCAAGCCCCGCGGCCGATGAAGGCGCGTGACGGCGGATCGCGTCGCACATCGTCTTCGCTGCGAAGACGAACATGCCCGAGTTCCACACGAAGGTGCCGAGACGCAGGTATTCCTCGGCGCGGGTTCGATCCGGTTTTTCCGCGAAACGCGTGGCGCGGAACGCATGCTCGACGCCGGCGATCGCTCCGCCGCGCTCGATGTAGCCGTAGCCGGTCGCGGCGTGGGTCGGCGCGACGCCGAAGGTGACGATGCGGCGCGAATCCGCCTCGACGATCGCAAACGCCGCGCGTAGACGATCGCGGAAGAGGTCGACGGGTTCGATCAGGTGATCGGCGGTGAGGATCGCGAGCGTCGCGCGCGGATCGCGCGCGGCGAGCACGAAGGCGAGCAATCCGACCGCGTTGAGCGTGTCGCGGCCCATCGGCTCGAGCAGCGTGTTTTCGGCGCGAAGCTCGGGCAGCACGCCACGCATGGCGCCTGCGAACGCAGCGGTGGTGCAGAGCAGCCGCCGCGACGGGTCGGTCACGCCATCGACGCGACGCCACGCATGCTCGAGGAGCGACATTCCGTCGGCGACCGGAAGCAGCTGCTTTGGCCGCGTTCGACGCGACAGCGGCCAGAGCCGCGTGCCTGCGCCTCCCGCGATGATGCCTGCGTAGCGGTGTTCGTTCACATCCATGCGAATCCCGACTGTCTCTGCGCGTCTCGGTTCAACCGACGCCGCGTGTGCGCAGCGCCCGCGTCACGATCTCGTCGGCGGCGAGCGCGCCTGCGCCCGACGCCGCGACCACGCGCTCGATCTTCGCACGCGCCTGCGCACGCGGCTCGCCGAGCGCCACGAGGACTTCTTCTGCATCCGCCGCGGGCCCGACGGGCAGCGCGGTCACGGCGGCCGCCACCGACGCCTGCGCGGCGCGCCGCGCGGCCGACGGATCGGCGAGGAACGGATCGAGCTTGCCCTTGAGTTCGACGATCGTGCTCTCGGCGGTGCGCTTCCCGATCTCGGGCAGCGTCGCGAGGAACTTCGCGTCGCCCGCGGCGATCGCCTCGGCCATGCGCGCGTGCGACACCTGCATCGCGCGCAGCGCCTTGCGGTTGCCGATCCCCTTCACGGTCGTCAGAAGCTCGAAGAACGCGCGCTGCTCGCGCGAACTGAAGCCGATCAAGCGCGGCACGAAGTGCGAGCCCTGGCCCTGCGACTCGAGGTAGTGGAGCGTGTGGAAGGCGACGGTGCGCCCTTGGCGCGTCAGCAGTTCGCCCGCGTCGCACGCCGGGACGAGCAGCTCGTAGATGAGCCCGTCCGCGACGCGCACCTCTGCGACGCCGTCGACCACATCCTCGAGTGTCCCTTCGATGCGCGCGATCATGCGGGGCGCATCGTACGCCTCAGCCGCCCGCGGTGTCGTGACGATCCTCGCGACCGAGGTAGGCCGCGAGGTTCCGCTCGACCATGGCGCGGTTGACTGGCGGCAGCTCGACATCGGTCACGGGCCAGCCCGTCTTCTCCTTGAGGAGCTCGAAGATGCGCTCGGCCGCGTCGCGCCCGTGACCGTCGGGCCCCGGCTGCACGAGCGCGAGGATCCGAAGCTTGGGATAGGTCGGGCGATAGAGGGCGTCGTAGGCGTGTTCGGTGGGGATGCCGGGATCAATCGCGGCGACGAGGACGGGCGCCTTGGTGCGGGCGAGGATCAGCCGCAGACCGCCTGAGAATGGGCGCAACTGCCGCGGCGGCCGCTCGATGGCGCCCTCCGGGAAGATCCCAAGCGCTCCTCCGCCCGAGACATGTGCGATCGCAGTCTTGAGCGCGCTCGCGTCACGGTTGTCGAAGGTCACGGGAATGATGCGGAGGCGGTGCCACGCCCAGCCAAGCGACGGCTCCATCATCTCGGCGCTCATCATCCAGCGGATCGGCACGGGCGTCTGCGCCTGGATCGAGACGGGGTCGAGGCCGGCGGCGTGGGTCGACACCACGATCAGGCCTTCCGGTCCGACCTTCTGGGGCACGAGTTCCGCGCCCTCGACGGTGAGCCGCTGGAAGTAACGCGTGTAGAGAATCGAGAAGAGGCGCATCCAGCCGAGAAGCGCGTTGCCGTGGAAACTGCGCTCCCCGATGGACTTGAACGCGAGGATCGCAACAGAAGGCACGCCGATCAGGAGCACAAGCACGCCCGCGGCGGCGACAGCGGGGGGGATGTCCGCGAGCGGGTCGAGCATCGCCAGCGCTGGCAGTCCCGCGACCGGCAACACGGACGGGTGGTCGGGAATTGCGTTCAGGACGGCAAGCAGCACGGCGACACGGTCGCTGCGGGCGGAGCGGCTGTCAACCCGTCGCGCCGCCCGAAGTTGAGCCGCGCGGCGCCCTTGGGCGGCGCATTTGTGTACACTCGTACAAATTTTGCTGCGCCCCCGCCTGCCCCGGCGGGGTCTCGGCCCGCCCGCACCCGCCCGACACGGCAACCAGAGAAGGACCAGAAGGTCTCACGACCGACGACGCTCATGCCTCGCCGCGACGACATCCACACGATCCTCATCATCGGTTCCGGCCCCATCGTCATCGGACAGGGCTGCGAGTTCGACTACTCGGGCACCCAGGCGTGCAAGAGCCTCCGCGAGGAGGGCTACCGCGTGGTGCTCATCAACTCGAACCCCGCCACGATCATGACCGATCCGGGGTTCAGCGACCGCACCTACATCGAGCCGATCACGCCCGAGGCGGTCGAGAAGATCATCATCCGCGAGAAGGAGCTCGGTACGCCGATCGACGCGCTGCTGCCGACCCTCGGCGGCCAGACCGCGCTCAACTGCGCCTGCAAGCTCTTCGACGACGGCATCCTCCAGCGGCACGGCATCATGATGATCGGCGCCGACCGCCAGATCATCCACCGCGCCGAGGACCGCGAGGCGTTCCGCCGCATCGTCGAGGGGCTCGGCCTGCGCCAGCCGAAGGCCCGCACGGTGACCACGCTCGAGGATGGCCGTGCGTTCCTCGAGGAGATCGGCCTGCCCGCGATCATCCGTCCGGCGTTCACGCTCGGCGGCACCGGCGGCGGCATCGCCTACAACCGCGAGGAGTTCGACGAGATCATGCGGCGCGGCCTCGCGGCCAGCATGAT
>JBEAUK010000056.1:0-33935 GCA_041161465.1 Planctomycetota bacterium
GCGTAGACGCCGTGCGCGAACGGCTTGCCCGCGCGCGCGAGCGCCGGATCGGCGCCCGTGTAGTACGCGGCGATGATCGACTCGGCGAGCGCCGCGTCGGCGCGTCCGAGCCGCACCTCGACATAGGGCGCGAGGCTGTCGTCGTACTGGAGGATCGCGTCGTCGGGAAATCCCGCCTCGCGCAGCACATCGACCGCGGCCGATCCGTTGAGGACCGCGACGCGCTTCCCCTTCAGATCGGCAATCGACGCGACGCCCTCCGCGTCGGCCGCGCGCACCACGATCTGCTGCCCGTAGCGGAAGTACGGCACGCTGAAGCGCGCGACGGCGGCGCGCTCGTCGTTCACCTCGAAGCCGTTGAGCAGGATGTCGCAGCGCTTCGCCTCGAGCGCGTCGAAGAGCGCGAGCCAGTCGGCGCGCTCGAGCACAGGCGTGCGCCCCAGCCGCCGCGCGAGTTCGTCCATGATGTCGACCTCGAACCCGATCACGCGCGAGGGATCGTTCGGATCGAAGAACGCGAAGGGCGCGCCGCCTGCGGGATCGGCGCCCCAGCGGAGCTCTGGTCGGTCCTGCGCCCGTACGGCACCCGCGCAGACGAGCGTCAAGGCAAGCACGAGCAGCATGACCCACGCAGAGCTCGACGCGCGCGAGTTCACGCCGTCGCCCCGCGCGCCGCCGCGCAGCGCGTGCAGGACGCGTCGCCGCAGGGCTCCATGTGCGCCGTGGCCGTGCCTTCACCGACCGCTGCGAGCACCTCGCGTTCGATCGCGCTCGCGATGTCGTGGGACTCGGCCACCGTCATCGTGCGCGGTACGCGCAGATGCATGTCGACGAAGTGAATCCGTCCCTGGTGACGGTGCCGCACCGAGGCGTACGAGCAGATCGCGGGGTCGCTGCCGCCCGAACGATGCGACTCGAGCACGGCCACGATGCGTGCATGGTCCTCCTTGTCGGAGAGCCCGATGATCGACGAGACGCCGCGCAGCGCCATGCGCGTGCCGACGACCGCAAGCAGCGCGCCGACACCAAACGCAACGGCGGTGTCGATCCACATCTGCCCAGTGACCTTCACGAGCACCAGCCCGATGAGCACGGCGAGCGTCGTCCAGAGGTCGGAGAGCAGATGCTTGCCATCGCCCTCGAGCGCCGCCGAGCCAACCGAGCGGCCGATGCGGAGCAGCAGGAACCCCGTCACGCCGTTCAGCACCGCGCTCGCGAGCACCAGCGCGAAACCGATGTCGATGTCGGCGATCGGCTCGCGTCCGCGCACAACCGTGCCGACGCAGTGGGTCAGGATCACAAGGCCGGCCGCCGCAACCAGCACGCCCTCGGCCAGCGCGCTCACGAACTCCATCGGTCCGTGGCCGTAGGGGTGATCCTCGTCCGGTGGACGCTCGGCGTAGGAGATCGCGAGGAACGCGCCGACCGACGCGATGATGTTGACGATGCTCTCGAGCGCGTCGGAGAAGACGGCATCGGAGTCGGTGAGGAGCCAGCCCGTCACCTTGAGGCCAAAGCCCGCGAATCCGACCGCGATCGCCCACTGCGCGGCACGACGCGCGCGGCGAGAGACGGTTGGATCCGGGGCCCTGGTGACCATGTCGGGAAGGTATCCGATTCGCCTCGGATGCTGCGGCTATGCGGCCGCCTCCGTCACGACCGCACGCTCGAGGATCGCCCATCCCGTCGGCCTGAAGAGCGGGAAGCGCCCCATGGTGCCGACGAGCACGCGTACATCCTCTGCGTCGAGCGTCCAGGTCAGCCCTTCGTCGCTCGGCGAGTGGCCCACGCGTTGGCGGCGGAACCACTCGAGCGTGAACGCACGCTCGCGCAGCGGCCACAAGTTGAGGTGGTCGGCGATCTCCGCGGCCTTGTTGGTGCAGATGGCGATCGCGCGCTCGAAGTCGCTCTGCTCGCTGCCGATCCACGGACCGCCATCTTCCGTCCACTGCCCTGCGCGCATGGCGATGTTGGCGCCGAACACGCTCCACCAACCCCAGCTCTCGAGGAGATGTGGCGCGGCCGGCGCCGCGAGATCGATCGCGTCGTCGAGATTCGTGACGATCGCGTCGATGCCCTCCTCGGGTTCGAGGCGCCCCGCCGCCACACGCGTCTCGATGAGCCCGCCTTTCGCCGTGTTGGCGAGGCCGAGGTACTGCGGGTCGTCGTACTCCTGCGCCAACTCCGCGTACAGCCGTTCCGCCTCGTCGAGATCGCGGCCCGCGTCCTCAGCCATCTGCACGAACTCCGCGCGCGAGCCACATCGGCCGAGCGCGCGACGCCTGCTGTGCCCGCGGATCGCGAGGCTGAACGCACGCGCCACGCACTGCAGCCGGCCGCGCGGCGGCGCTGCGCCGAAGCGCTCGACGAGTCCGCTGCTGATCGACTCCGATTCATGCAGGTTCCAGAGCGAGTAGTGGGCGTTTGCGAGATTGACGAGCAGCATCAGCTGGAGATCCGGGCGCACGCGCTCTTCCGCGAGTCCTTCCTGCACGCAACGCAGCACGCGTGGATAGCGGCCGAAACCGTCGTAGACACCGGCGAGACGATTGGCCGCCACGGCGCGTTCATGCGCGGTTTCGGCAACGCGGCGCATGGCGCGCGCCACGCCCTCCATCTCGTGGAAGTCGCCGGCGCGATGCGCCGTCTGCGCGAGCTCGTCGAGCTCGGCGAAGGCGAATCCGTCGAACGCGTCGTCGTTCGCGGAGGCCTCGGGGTCGGTCAGGCTCTCCGCCACCTCGCCGGTCTCCCACTCGAGCGCATCGGCCAGCCGCTCGATGAGGTCGAGCTTCGGGTTGCCCGTCAGCGGAACCGCCCGCGACGGCTCGCGCCCGAGCGCCGTCGCCAGCTGCGTGCCCGTCCAGCCGCGATACACCTTCGCGAGCGCCATCATGCGGCCGATCCGTTCCTTCTTCGCTTCTTCCGTCAGCATCGTGTGCTCCTTTCTCGGCGGGCGTGACGCGCCGCGCCGCGATGGAGGGAAAGATGCACGCTGGCGACCGCCGCATCGGGCGGCATGACACGCGCCCGACGGTTTTCCGACGATTCGGCTGAAATCGAGGCCTGCAAGCAACGCGCGGGCCAATCCAGCGCGCGCGCCGAGGCCCGTTCACCACTCATCCACACCGCGTGCACGCGGCCGCTCGCGTCACTTCGCGGCGGCTTGTCCAAGCACCGCGTGCGCGCCGACCGAGGCATCCGCGCCCGAGACGACCACCTGCGCGGGCTCCGCCGCGATCGCAAGCTCCGCCACGCGCGCACCGTCGAGGAGCGCAGCGCCCTTGCCGTCGAGCCAGACGATCTCGAGCGTGCGCGCGGGCGACGCCTTGCCGTCGGGCGACTTCTTCGGCGCGCAGTCGATCTCGGCCAGCGTGGCGCCGTCCGCCGAAAGAAGCCGCACCGTGCCGGCACCGGCGAGCTGCGCGCGCAGCCCGCGCGCACCGCGCGGCAGCGCGCATTCCCACGCGTTCGCGCCGCCACCCCTCGCAACCGTGCCCGCGCCATCGCGCCACGCGTGCGCGCCGAGATCCTCGAACACCGGCGCGCGGAACGCGACCTCGCACGCCTTGCCGCCGTGCACCTGGAACGCAAGCAGGCCCGACACGACGCCGTCGTACCACTCCGCGCACGCGACGCCGTTCACGCGCGTGCGCACGCGCGGGCCGATGCACTCGATCTCGTAGCGGTTCCACTCGCCAAGCTTGAACGCAGCCATCGCAGCGGGGTTGTCCTTCAGTGGCGCGAGCCACCCGCGGCCGCGCTCGTCGTAGACGCCGCCCGACCAGCGGCGCTCGGTCGGGTCGACCTCGATCTGGAGGCCCGCGATCGTTCCGTCCTTCTCGCGCGAGCGGATCTGGATGCCCGAGTTCATGCCCTCGCCCTTCGGAAACTCGGCGGAAGCAAGGCGAACATCGACCGCGAGCCGGAAGTCGCGCACCTCGCGCGGACTCGCGAGAAACCCGTTGCGCTCGATCGGCCCCTTCCCGACAAGCGTGGGCCCGACGCCGCCGTTCGCGGGCGGAAGCAGCTCGAACCTCGCGGCGCCGCCGACCACGCGCCATTCCTTGAGGGGCATCGCATCGAAGAGCGGCGCGGCTTCGCGCGCAGCGGCTCCGGCCGCGAGCAGAAAAAGGATCGAGGCGGACACGATCGAACGCACGAGAGTCGCTTGCATCTGTGCATCGGAACGCGCAGGGTTCGGTGCGTCAAGCGCTGCACGGCCGATTCGCGTGAAAACGCTTGCGCGCGAGCGCGAGACCTGCGAGTCTTCTCGCATGACGACCGACCCGACGCGCCGCGACTTCGTCCGCACCTCGGCAGCGACCGCTGCGTTCGTGGCGTTTGGCGCGGGTTGCGCAAGCGCCGCGAAATCGCCGGCACCCGCGGCCGCTCCCGCGCTTGCGCCCGCGAAGCCGCTCGCCCCGGGCACGCTTCGTCTCGGCATGATCGGCTTCGGCGTGCGCGCGCGCGAACTGCACGGCGGGTTCCTCGACGATGAGCGCGTGGCGATCGTGTCGGTCGCCGATGTGGCCGCCGCGCGCGCGGCCGAAGGCGTGCGGCTCGTGAACGCGCGGCGCGGCGAGGGCGCATGCGTGGTGGCGGCGAACTGGCGCGCGATCGTCGCCGATCCGTCGATCGACGCCGTCATCATCTCGACGCCCGACCACTGGCACGCGGAGCCAGCGATCGCCGCCGCGCTCGCTGGCAAGCATGTCTACTGCGAGAAGCCGCTCTCGCTCACGATCGCCGAAGGCCGCGCCATCGCGAACGCCGCGCGCGCGACGGGCGTCGTCTTCCAGACGGGCTCGCAGCAGCGCAGCGAGTTCGGCTACCACTTCGTGCGCGCGGCCGAAGCCGTGCGCAACGGGCGCATCGGCACGGTGAAGCGCATCACGATCGGAATCGGCGAGCCGCCGGTTCCGTGCGACCTGCCCGCAGAGCCGCTGCCCGACGGCATCGACTGGAACGCGTGGCTCGGCCAGGCCCCGCTTCGCCCCTTCAACCGCGAGCTCTGCCCGGTCGGCATGCACAACCACTACCCGAAGTGGCGCAACTACCGCGAGTACTGCAACGGCGGCCTCGCCGACATGGGCGCGCACCACTTCGACATCGCGCAGTGGGCGCTCGAGATGGACGAATCGGGCCCGCGCGAGGTGATTCCGCCCGCGGACGGCGCGAAGACCGGCCTCCGCTTCGTCTACGCAAATGGAATCGAGATGATCCACGGCGGCCCGACCGACTGCACCTTCCAAGGTTCGCTCGGCACGATCGAGTGTTCGCGCGGCCATGTGCGCGCCTACCGCGGCGTCGACCGCACGGCGCCCGACGCGCCCGAACTCCTCGCGCCGCCCGCGGCGGGCGAGCGCAGCCTGCCGCGCAATCGCTCGCACATCGTCGATTTCCTCGACGCCGTCCGCACCGGCGGCGAGACGATCGCCAACGCCGAGGTCGGCCACCGCACCGCGACGATCTGCCAGCTGTGCAACATCGGCTACGAGGTCGGCAAGCCGCTGACCTGGGACCCTCTCATCGAACGGTTCACCGGCGCGAACGCGGCCGAGGGCAACGCGCTTCTCGCGCGGCGCGTGCGGCCGCACGCGTGAGCGGCTACGCCAGGCCTTCCGCCTCCGCGAGTCGCTCGACCGCACGCGTCGTCGCACGGATCGAGACAACGCAGAGCGCGCCCGCGAACGCGACGAAGCCGACTACAGGAAGGATCGAGATCGTCGCCTCGCCGACGACCGCCACGCGGCCCATGCCTTCGACGATCGTGAGGCCGAGCAGATTCACGCCCACGAGCACCCAGATGAGCATCGTCCGCGTCGGCAGCACGACCTCGCAGCGCGCCGCAGGCGACAGCCGCAGAAAGAGCTCCTTGCGCGGGATGTTGAGCATGCCGGGCGCGTTCACCGCGAGCCGGTCGATCCAGCGCGCGATCGCGCCGAAGAGCACGCACAGCGCCACCATGATGATCGGCGTAAGGAACCATGCGCCAGCCGAGCGCTCCGCCCAGCGATCAGGTTCACCGGCTGCGTTGAAGTGCATCGGGATCTGCTCGGGAAGCTGCGGCCACCACGAGAGCGCGCGCCACCAGATCGCGCCGTGCGCGGCGGCGAGCGCCGCAAGTCCGACGCGGAGCCAGGGATTTGTCGTGGATCGCTGCATGCGCTGCTCCTGCCCGGCGCTCACGAATGGCCGTCGACGATGACCGCGGTCTCCCACATCTTCTTCACGGCATCGGTGAGCTTCGGCTCAGGCTTGGACAGGAATGTCGTCTCGATGCGCAGCGTGCGACCGTCGAGCGAGGTGACCGCCACCATCGCACGCTTTTCTCCATCGAGGTCGAAACGCATCCAGGTGCGGCCATCGACCTCTGCGAGCGTCTCCGAACGACTGGTGCTGTCGGGATACGCGGCAAGCATGCCCTTCTTGACGCCCTCGAACGCGCCCTTCACCTGATCCGGGAGCAACGGATCCTTCAAGTGCGCGACGATGATGAACATCTGCTTGTCGACGCTCTGGAACACGACATCCGGGCGAGAGCTTCCCTTGAACAGCGACGCGACCTCGGACTCGGGCATCTGCGTGAAGGTCTGCGGCACGAGGATGCGCAGCTTGCCATCGAAGAGAGTCTGCGGAGCCATCGCGACGCCCGAGACGATCGTCGGCTTGAGCGTGCGCGGTCCGGCCGTGGCCTTCTTGCGGGCGGGCGAGTCCTCGCGCACGATCGGAGGCTCGTGAATCGCCGGATCGACCACCTTCGGCTGGGTCGACGACTCTCCGCAGCCCACAAGCGCGCACGCAACGGCCAGTCCCGCGGTTGCCATTGCCTTCTGCATGATTGTGTTCCCCATGCGAGCCCTCATTGAGCGCCGGATGCGCCGCGCAAGCGGTAGATGCGCGCCGCACCGCGCAGATCGCCTGCGCGGGAGAGTGCGGCGTCGCCTTCACCAAGATAGCAGTCGACGCGCTGCGGACCCGCGATCGCGCCGCCCGAATCATGCACGAACAGCAGGTGCGACACCTGCTTTCCGCCGACTTCCTCGATGACGAGCAGGATCGACCCGGGCGGATAGACCGATTGATCCGCCGCACAAGACCACCCGTAGATGAGCCGTCCGCCGGGAAGCCCGACCGTGGTCGGAAACCGATCGGGCGCCGTGAGGGCGAAGTAGACCACGCGCTCGTTGTCGAGCGCGGCCATCTCTGCCTTCTCTGGATGCACATAGGCCGTGGTGCGCACATCGGCCAGCGTGAAGTTCGGCTTGTCGATGAGGCCTCTCTCGGCGAACCAACGACCCATGCCTGTCCACGGCCGACCGTTGGTGGAGATGCGGGAGATGCAGAGCTCCCCTGGCTCGATGCCGTCCTCGAAGACGAGCCGCGCGGAGCCGTTGGTCTCGATCAACGCCCATGCGAGCGGATCGGCGACCCATGCGATCGCCTGCGATGCGACGCCCGGCGTCGACAGGATCTGCCGACGCGACGCCTCCGCGATCTCGGGGAACCGTCGGCGCAGGTCGACGAACAGCGGATAGCGGAAACGGGTGTCGGCGCGCCTCTTGGCGCGCACCACCGGCGTGGCGTATCCAGTCACGAGCCCTTCGGCAGGCTTTCCATCGCCCCCGGCGACGGAGACCATCTCCCACGCAGTGAAGCGCTCGGACAGTTGCTCGAGGAAACTCGCCTCGTCCTTGGATGCCTCGAACGCCGTGCGAAGCGCGAGCGCATCAGCCTGCACAGCGGGATCCGAGGACCGGCCGCACTGGTCGATCGCCTCGATGAAGCGCATGCGCGACTGGACATCGATGTCTGGATAGAGCCGCCCCGGCACGAGCGACGCGAGCTCGGGGCCCCGCACCATGCGCATCGCGCCGGCGCCGCCCTCTGGCGGATGCAGCGACGAATCGGCGGCGGTCGGCTCGCTTGCCTTGGTCGCGTTGCTGGCGCCGTCGGTCGCGCATCCGATGGAGAAGAGCGCGGCGCCAGCGAGCGCCATCAGGCCGACGGACCGACGAACCGCGCGTTCAACCGGCCGCATCATCCGCACCGCCCTTCGCAGTCGAGGCGGCCGCGTACTGGGCGCGCGCCGGCTGGGAGATCTGTCCCGCGTTCACCAGCCTGCGCAGCGTGAGGCTGATCTGGACGAGGAAGCTCTGGCTGACATCGCGACCAAGCGCGGGCGCCAGTGCCTCTGCGATTTCGCGCGGCGAGCGCGGCGAGGCGCTTCCGCCGAGGAGCGCGACGATGCGCTCGGCCAGCGTCGGCTGACCATCGCGTCGCTTGCGAGGCGCGCCGCCCTTGGCTGGCTTCGCCGGCTTGACGGGTTTCGGTGACTTGACGGGGTTCGGTGACTTCGGCGACTTCACGCGGCCGGCTGCAGGCGCGGTGCCGGCCAGCATGGCGATGCGCGCCTCGACGGCGGAAAGCTCGGCGCGCAGCGCGCGCGCATGCGCCTCGAGCTTCGGGAGCTCGGACTGCCGGCGCTTGAGCTCCGCTGCGATTGCCTCGATCGGAATCGATGCGAGCGACGGAACGCTTGCCGAACGCGCGCGCTTCGCGGGTTGCGCGCGCTGCTTCGGGGATTGCTTCGGGCTTTGCTTCGGGCTTTGCTTCGGGCTCCGCGCCGCGGGCTTCTTCGACTTGGTCTTGGCCATAGTGCAAAATTAGCATAATTTTGGGCTCGCGCGGGCGAAACGACGCGCGCGCACGAAAGCAAACCGATCCGCGCCCTGGGCGTTGCATCGCCGCGCGATTCGCGCGACACTCGTCGCATGCAGCAGGACAACCCGAGAGCCCTCGACCGCCGTTCGTTCCTCGCCCGTGCGTCGATGCTCGTGCCCGCGGTTCTGGCCGCGCCAACGCTGCTTTCCTGCGCGAGCTCGCCGAATCCCGCGGCGGCAGACGCAGCCGAAATGACGCGCAAGCCGCGCATCGCGATCATCGGCTGCGGCGGGCGCGGCGCAGACAACCTCGGTGATCTGCTCGGCGCGGGCGCGGACATCGTGGCGCTCTGCGAGGTGTCGCGACCGACGCTCGAGGCAGCCGTCGCACGCGTGGCGGAGGCATCGCCGGGATCCGCGCCGCGAACCTTCACCGACATGCGCGAGCTCTTCGCGCGCCGCCGCGAACTCAAGCTCGACGGCGTCCTCGTGTCGACTCCCGACCACACGCATGCGATCGCCACCGCGCTCGCGCTGCGCGCGGGGCTGCCTGCCTACTGCGAGAAGCCGCTCACGCACACGCTCTCCGAGTCGCGCCGACTGCTCGAGCTCGCGCGCGCCGCGCGGGTGCCCACCCAGATGGGCACGCAGATCCACGCGACGGAGAACTACCGCCGCGTGGTCGAGTTGATCGGCGCGGGCGCGATCGGCCGCGTCACGAGCTGCGATTGCTGGGTGAACAAGGGATGGTGCTGCGGACCGACAGGTCCCGTGGTCGAACCGCCTGCCGGATTCGAATACGACCTCTGGCTCGGACCCGCGCAGCACGCGCCGTACATCGCGAACCTGCACCCTGCGAACTGGCGAAAATACTGGGCCTATGGCACCGGCACGCTCGGCGACATGGGCTGCCACATGATGGATCTCCCCGTGTGGGCGCTCGGGCTTGACCGCGCCACGCTCGGCACGGTCGAGGTCTTCGCGACCACCGACTCGGTCGACAGCGTCGCCTGTCCCGAGTGGACCGAGGCGAGCTGGGCGATTCCGCAGCGCGATTCGGGCGGCAAGTCGATCGATCCGCTCGTCCTTCGTTGGTTCGACAACGGGCGCATCTCCCCAGCCGCGCAGGAACTCGGCGCGAAGGACGAGGTCGACTACCACGGCCGCTTCAACATGGTGTTCCAAGGCACGAAGGGCTGGCTGTGGGCGAACTACGGCGAGTTCCTCATCACGCCGGGCGTGGTCGCGTCCGAAGTCGCGGAGGCGACCGCGAAGGCACCGCCCGCGCGCATTCCTCCGTCGCCTGGCCACCATCGCGAGTGGCTCGACGCGATCCTGCGCTGGCGCTCGGGCGATCGCGCAGCGGCCAACGCTCCGCTCTGCGCGTTCGAGCGCTCGACCGTCCTCAACGAACTCGTTCTCAGCGGAACCGTCGCCGGTCGTGCCAGACGGCAGGTTTCCTACGACTTCGGTTCGCAGGCGTTCATCGGCGGCGACCCCGTCAGCCTGTGGGAACCCGAACCGCGCGCGGGCTGGAGCCTCGACGACCGAAACCTCGATCGGATCCTTGCCGGACGGGTGTAGAATGGCCGATCGATGATCGACCGCGCGGTCTCCATCGCCCTTGCCCTTCTGCTCGCCGTTGCGGGCTCGCTTGGCGCCACGCACCGGACGGGAGCGACCCCGCGCGAAACCTACGCAAGCTGCTGCGGCGGCAACTGTCAGTGCGGCGATGCCTGCCAGTGCGCGGTCGACGATGCTCCCGCATCCCCCGACGATGGAACGCCCGCGCTTCCCGAGCGCTCGCGCGGCGAACGCGCGCCCCTCGTCGCCGCGCCGGTTGCCGCGGTGGCGGCCGTCACGCTCTCCGAATCTATTCACCTCGGTGCGCCGACCGTCGCGTCGAGCGACCTTCCCGCACCGCCCTCGTGCCGGCTCCGCCTGGCGCTTGTCTCGCGGTGGACCACCTGACGCACCACACCCGCGTCACGCAATTTGTCAATCCCGTATTGTTGCGTTTACGCGCGCATCGGCGCGCGGGTCCTTCCGAAAGGTGCATCATGTCCGTCCTCACCATCTCTTCGCGTGGCGTCGCGATCACCGCCGCCGCCGTCATCCTCGTCACGCTCACCACAGGCTGCGCCAGCACGCCGACCGCCCCCGCCGACCGCGAGGCGAGCCTCGCCGCGATCGGCGACGGCACGCTCGCGCCGGGCCGCTACGACCTCGTCGTCCGCGGCATGAGCTGCCCGAAGTGCATCTCGAATGTCGACCTCCAGCTCAAGCGGATCGACGGCGTCGTCGACCCGAAGGTCGACATGAAGCACGGCGTCGTCTCGGTCACCGTGCGCGAGGGCGCGGCGCCGACGCGCGCGTCGGTCGCGGCAGCGATCGGCGACGCGGGCTTTACGCTGACCGAAATCCGCGAGGTTCCGCGGTGATTTCGCGCGTCCTCGGCTCCGCAGCGCTCTTGGCGGCCACGCCAGCGCTCGCACAGGAGATGCTCAACATGCCCGCTGCGACGGCACCGTCGCCGGGCGTGGTGATTCCCCGCGTCCAGGCGCGGGCGTATGCCTTCGAGGACAGCCAGTGGCTCCTCGAGCAGACGCTCCGGCTCGAGTACGGCATCGCGCGCGACCTCTCGGTGTCGGCGGACCTGCCGTTCTTCCAGGGCTTCTTCGACCCTCCGCAGCCATCCGATGGCGAGTTCGGACTCGGCGACCTCGAGCTCAACCTCGAGCTGCGCGTTCTCCGAGAGGATCTGAACGCCATCGACACGGTGCGCGCGTCGGTGTTCGCGGGCGCCGAGCTGCCGACCGGCACCAACGGATTCGGCGGCGACTCGGTCGATCCGTTCGCCGGCGCCGTGATCACCGCGATCTTCGGGCGCCACGGGCTCGATGCCGCGGCGCGCTACACCTTCGTCACCGGCGACGGGCTGTTCCTCCCGATCTTCGCGAGCGACACCCCGGATGACTTCGCCAACCTCGATCTCGGCTACGCCTATCGGCTTTATCCAGAGGAGTACGGCGAGGAGCGCGTGGGCGCGTGGTACGCCACGGTCGAGCTCAATACGACCTGGACCGTCGGCGGCGAGTACGAGGTGCTGCTCTCGCCGGGGCTTCTCCTTGAAGCGCCTCGCTACGCGCTTGAGTTTGGCGTGCAGTTGCCGCTGACGGAAGAGCGGGAGAACGCGCCCGACCTCAGGCTCGGGCTGCTGCTTGGACTGCGGCTCATCTTCTGATCGCCGTCTCCAAGCGCCATTTCCCCGAGGAATCGCTATCTTGCCCCTGCCGGTCGATCCCGACCCCAAGAGCAGGAGAACACGATGGGATTCATTCAGGAACTCAAGGACTTCGCAGCAAAGGGCAATGCCGTCGACATGGCGGTCGGCATCCTCGTCGGTGGCGCATTCACGAAGATCGTGAACAGCATCGTCTCCGACCTTCTCATGCCGCCGCTCGGCGTGCTCATTGGCGGCGTCAACTTCACGGATCTCAAGATCGTGCTCACCACGAAGGTCGTCGATGGCCAGGAAGTCCCGGATGCCGCGATCCTCTGGGGCAAGTTCGTGAACAACCTCATCGAGTTCGGCATCATCGTGCTCGCCGCGTTCATCGTCGTGAAGATGATGAACAAGATCATCGCGATGCGCATCGCCAGCATCCCCGGCCTCGATGCCGTCATGAAGAAGTAAGTCCTTCACCCGACCACTGAACTGCACGGACGCAATCCCATGAACCTTCTCCGCTTCCTTCTCGTCGTTCCCCTGCTCGCACTCGCGGCATGCGCGACGCCCGTTGGCACGCGCACCGCCGAAGCCGTCACCATCGTGCGCGGGTTCCAGTCGAGCGAGCACCCGATCCCGACCGCGGTCTTCGAGAACGCCAAGGGCGTCGCGATCCTGCGCGAGGGAACCGGCGCGTTCATCATCGGCGGTTCAGGCGGCGAAGGCGTGTTCGTGAAGCGCGCGGGCATGGCCTGGTCGGCGCCCGTCGCCATCAACGCAGCGGGCGCGACGATCGGCCTGCAGGCCGGCGTGCAGGCGCGCGACCTCGTCATCGTGATGAACACCGACGAGGAAGTGAATAAGTTCCTCAGCGACGGGGTCTATGGCGTGGCCGAGGCGTCCGCCGTGGCTGGCCCGGCGAAGACCGACCCGAAGAATGCGGGCGGCCCGGTTCCGGCGACCTACTACTACATCCGCAGCGAGGGCGTGTTCGGAGGCCTGCTGGTCGGAGGCGTCACCTTCATGACGGCCGACAAGGTGAACCGCGAGCTGTACGGGCCCGACATCACGACGAGCGACATCGTCGAAGGCAAGGTCAAGCCGCCGGCGGGCACGACGATCCTCTGGCAGGCGTTGAATTAAGCGGTCGCGGCTGCGGCCGCTCAAATCACGTATGCCTTCTCGACGTACTCCGCCACCATGCGGTGCGTCGAGAAGAAGTCGGGAATCGTCGACGCGCTTGTGAGCGCGCGCGAGATCCACTTCTTCGGCAGGCCGTCGCGGCCGCGGTCGTAGAACTCGGGCACCAGGCTCTTCTCGAGGATCGTGTAGAGCGACTCCGCGTCGCGGCGGTCGCGCTCGGCGGCAGCACCGTGTGCGTCGGCCTCGTTGAACGCGCCGTCGTCGGCGCCGCCGATCGACCAGCCGTTCGCGCCGGATCCATGGCGGCCCTTCGCGCCCGTCTGCGCGATGAAGCCCTCCGGCCACCATCCGTCGAGGATCGAGCAGTTGATGCCGCCGTGCGGCGGCGACTTCATGCCGCTCGTGCCGCTCGCCTCGTGCGGGCGGATCGGGTTGTTGAGCCACACATCGCAACCGGAGACGAGCGCGCGGCCGACCGACATGTCGTACTCCTCGAGGAGGAACACCTTGCCGCGCAGCGCGGGGTGGCGCGTCATCTCGAACACCGTGCGCGCGTAGGCCTGTCCGCCGAGGTCGCGCGGGTGCGCCTTGCCGGCGAAGATGAACTGCAGGGGACGCTTCGCGTCGCCCACGATCTTCGCGAGCCGCTCGATGTCGGTGAACAGAAGCGGCGCGCGCTTGTAGGTGGCGAATCGCCGCGCGAAGCCGATGGTCAGCGCCGCCGGGTCGAGCGCGTTCGCGTACTCGTCGAGCGCGACCGGGCCTTCGCCGCGGCGCTCGGCCGCGCGCGTCAGCCGCTCGCGCGCGAAGCGCACGAGCCCTGCGCGCAGCGTCGAGCGCATCTGCCAGAACGCGGCCGGATCGGCCGATGCGGCGCGCTTCCAGCCCTTGTTGCGCGGGGTCGGCGCGCAGGCGTCGAAACCGCATTCTTCTTTCCAGAACGCGCGGGCGTGCGGATCGAGCCAGGTCGGCGTGTGGATGCCGTTCGTCACATGGGTGATCGGCACCTCCTTCGCCTTCTTGGCGCCGTACGCGCCCTTCCACATCTCGCGGCTCACTTCGCCGTGGAGCTTGGCGACGCCGTTCACCTTCGACGCGAGGCGCAGGCAGACGACCGTCATGCAGACGGGTTCCTTCGCGTCGTCGGGCTTCTCGCGCGAGAGCGACTCGAGCTCGATGCGCGAGATGCCGCCCTTCGAAAGCGTCTGCGCGAGGCCTTCGCACACCATGTCGACGCCGTAGCGGTCGTGGCCGGCGGCGACGGGCGTGTGCGTCGTGAACACGGTGCGCGCGCGCACGGCCTTCACGGCTTCGGCGTGCGACATGCCGCCCGCGCGGAACTCGGCGAGCATCTCGATCGCGGCGAACGCGGCGTGACCTTCGTTGAGATGGATCTTCGACGGCGCGATGCCGAGCGCGCGCAGCGCGAGCATGCCGCCGACCCCGAGCAGGACCTGCTGACGCATGCGGAGGTGCGGTTCGCCCTTGTAGAGGCCCTCGGTGAGCTGGCGGTCTTCGGGCGTGTTTTCCGCAAGATCCGCGTCGAGGAGGTAGACGCGCGTGCGGCCGACCTCCATGAGGAGAACGCGCGCGCGCACATTCGAGTGGCCGACCGGGCAGTTGATCGTGACGCCGGTCTCGCGCACGGGCACGGTCGCGCGGTCGTAGACGGGGTAGAGCACCTTGGTCGAGCCGTCGTCGGCGAACTGCTGGATGTAGTAGCCGTGGCGGTAGTAGAGGCCGACCGCGACGAGCGGCACGCCGAGGTCGCTCGCGCTCTTCAGGTGGTCGCCCGCGAGCACGCCGAGGCCGCCCGAGTATTGCTGGATGCTCTCGTGCGTCGCGTACTCCGAGCAGAAGTAGGCGATGGTGGCGCCGGGGTTCTTCTTGCGGCAGGCCTCGTCCCACCAGGTGGTGCGCGCGAGTTCGGCGGCGAGCGCTGCGCGCGCGTCGGCGAGCGCGAGGCGGAAGCCCGGCTCCTCGCACGCGGCGCTGAGCGCCGCCGGGCTCGCCTGCGCGAGCACCGCGAGCGGCGAGCGCTTGGTCGCGTGCCAGAGCACGGGGTCGAGCGCGGCGAACGGCCGCTGCGCGACCTCGTTCCAGCTCCACCAGAGGTTCATCGCGAGTTCACGCAGTTGCGCGCGCGCGTCCTCGGGCGTGATCGGCGCGGGCACGACGGTGCGGCGGTGCACGGTGTTGGCGGCACGCGCCTTCGCGGCGGTTGCGGGTGCGGACTTCCGAACGGGCTTCGACTTCTTCGCGGCCATTCGAGGGAAGATAGTGGAGGGCGCAGCGCATTGCGGCCGCCAATTCACCGAACCAGCACCAAAGGGAGCGGCCGCAGCCGCGACCGCTCGAACTACAGCCTTCCCGCCGCCTCGATGTTCGCCCGCAGTTCATCCGCCAGCCCCGCCGTCGCCGCCCCGTCGTTCATGCGCCAGGTCCAGTTGCCGGTCGCGGTGCCGGGGAGGTTCATGCGCGCGGCCTTTCCGAGGCCGAGCAGATCCTGCATTGGCAGGATGGCGAGCGCCGACGGCGACGCGAACACGATCCGGCGCATCGCGTCGTGGACTGGGCCGTTGCCCGCGTAGGCCTTGAAGCGCGCGCGCTCCTCCGCCGACTTCCCCTGCCACCACTGCGCGGTCGTTTCGTTGTCGTGCGTGCCCGAGTAGACGACGCTCTTGAACGGATGGTTGTGCGGCATGTCGCCCGACTTCCCGCTCCAGAACGCGTTCTGAACAATGCGCATCCCGGCAAGGCCGAAGTCGTCGCGCAGTGCCTCGACTTCGGGCGTGAGCGCGCCGAGGTCCTCGGCGATCAGCGGCAGCGCGTCGAACGACTTCGACATCGCCTCGAGCAGCGCGCGGCCGGGCGCCGGCCGCCACTCGCCCTTGCGCGCGTTCTTCGCGCCCGCAAGCACCTCGTAGGCGCGCGTGAAGCCGATGAAGTGGTCGATGCGCACGAGGTCGAAGCGCTCGGCGGCGCAGGCAATGCGCGAGGTCCACCACGAGAACTTCTGCTTCGCGTGCGCGTCCCACGCGTAGTGCGGGTGGCCCCAGAGCTGCCCATCGGCGCTGAAGTTGTCGGGCGGCACGCCCGTGAGCACTTCGGGCGTGCCATCCTTCTTCAGGCGGAAGAGCGCGGGATTCTCGCGCACATCCGCGCTGTCGGCGGTGACGAAGATCGGCACATCGCCGATGAGCGCGATGCCCTTCTTCGTGCAGGCGTCGCGCAGCGCGGCCCACTGGCGGCTGAGTTCGTACTGGATCCACGCATGCGTGGCACGCGCGGCGCCGTCGCCTGCGGAGACGAAGTCGATCCATGCGGGCAGCCACGCCGCACGCTCGCAGAACGACTTGAAGCTCTTGGCGCGCTCGCCGTTGCGCGACCTGAACGCAGCCGCCGCCTTCGCGTAGAGCGGCATTCGGAAGGCGCGCGAGGCCGCGAAGTCGCAGTTGCCTTCGCCCAGGCGCTTCGCGTCCTTCGGTGACAACTTCAGGTCGGCGGCCGACAGCAGCCCCTGCTCGACCAGCGGCTCGAGCGCAAGAAACAACGGCTCGATCGCGAAGCTCGACGGCGACGAGTACGGGCTGTCGCCGTATCCGACGGGCCCGATCGGAAGCATCTGCCACACGCTGAAGCCCGCGCGCGCGAGCCAATCGGCGTAGGCGTACGCGCCCGGCCCGAGGTCGCCGTTCCCGAAGCGCGACGGCAGGCTCGTGAGGTGCATGAGCACGCCCGCGCGGCGGGTCTGGAGGAGCGGATGCGGTGCGTGTTCCTGCGATTTGGAGGGCGCGGTCTTGGAGGGCGCGGTCTTGGAGGGCATGGCGGCGGTAGTGATACAGCCTTTGGCGGCAAAAAGACACACGGCACCCCGTAGGAGGTGCCGTGTGCCGATCGAACCAAGCGAGTTCGATCAGGGGTTTCGTGCAACGCGGAAGCCGTTCACAAAATCCACCTCGTTGGGCACATCCCAGTCTCGCGTCGAGGACTGGTGCGAGAAGGACGGCTTGTTGTATCGCCCCCCTCGGACCACGCGCGCGTCACCGGTCGCGGCTCCGGGCGGATTGGTCGGTGGGCTCGACGCGTAGTAGGTGCTCGAGTACCCATCGTTCATCCACTCGGAGACATTCCCTGCCATGTCGTGCAACCCGAGTCCATTCGCCGCCTTCTGGCCGACTGGGCGCGTCTGATTCACAGAGTTGTCGAGGAACCACGAGATCGTTCCCAGTTGAGCTGGGTCATCTGTCCCATTCGGGAAGCCAGGCATCGAGTGGAACGCCGTCGTCGTTCCTGCGCGATAGGCGTACTCCCATTCCGCCTCGGTCGGCAACCGCAGCCCCGTCAGGGTGAGGAATGGCTGGATCATGTTCCACGAGGCCCGCTCGACCGGACGGTTCGGAACCTGTGACCACGGCACTTCAGGGCTACCCTTCGAGAATTGGGATGGATTCGAGACCATCCACAGCATCCACTGCGCCTGCGTCACTTCGTAGCGGCCCAAGTAGAACGCGCTGGTCAGCTCCACCGGATGAACGGGCAATGCCGAGGTTGGGCAGCCGGTGGGCAGCATGCAACCCATATTGAAAGTGCCCGGCGGGACCAGCAGCATCTCGATCATGGTGCCCCTGTCGCGCACGCGCCACGGGAGGCCGGTCGCGATGATCGCATTGCGCATCGATTCGTTGGTCACGACCGCGGGGTCGGGGTTCTGTTCGAGCACCTCGTACCAGGTCGGCGAGGCCGTGTAGGTGAAGACGCCGAGCGTCGTCGCGCTTCCGAGGCTGTTCGTCACCGTGACCGAGGCAGGTCCGACGGTGCCCGCAGGCGTCGTGACGCGCATGAGCGTATCGCTCAGCACGGTGATGTTGGTGGCTGGGGCGTCGCCGATCGACACCGCCGTCGCGGTCGAGAAGTTCCTTCCCGACAGCGTGATCAGCGTGCCACCGGCGGTCGACCCTTGGCCGGGCGCGATGGAGGTGACCGCCGCGACTGTTGCGGACCGCGCGGCACGGAGGCCTCCGTCGTTGTACACCGTGCCTGGCACGCCGACGAACCGCACCGAGGAGCGACACTGCGAAGCTGTTTTCGAGTACGACCCTCCACGCGCGGCGCGCTCTGTCATTGCGACTGTCTGCTCAGGATTGATCGAGGGGCCCCATCCATAGAAGTCCCCCACATACCAGTCCCGCACCCACTCGGCGACATTTCCGGACATGTCATGGAATCCGAGACCATTGGCCGCCTTCTGGCCGACGGGGCGCGTCTGGCTTACCGCGTTCCCGCTGAACCACGCGATGTTTCCGAGTTGTGCCTCGTCGTTGGTCCCGTTCGTGAACTCTGGCATTCTGTGATACGCGGTGGTCGTGCCGGCCCTGTACGCCCGCTCCCACTCGGCCTCGGTCGGAAGCCGCAGCCCCGCCGGAGTGAGGAAGCTCTGCGCCTGGTTCCAAGTGACTCGGCTCACGGGTCGATTGGGAACCTGCGCGGCGGGCACCTGGGCCGAAGCGCTCTGGAACTGCGATGGATTCGACCCCATCCGCGCGACCCACTGCGCCTGCGTGACCTCGTAGCGGCCGAGGTAGAACGCGTCTGTCAGCGTCACGGTGCGGGTGGGGTTCTCGTCGACGAGGCAGCCCGTCAGGTTCGATGGCGAGCAGCCCATGGTGAAGCTGCCCGGCGGTACGAGCAGCATCTCGATCTGCGTCGCGTTGTCGCGCACGCGCCACGGGAGACCCGAGTCGAGGATGGAAGCACGCCTGCTCGCAGAGGTGACCACGGCGGGATCGGGCGCTGCCTCGAGCACGGTGACACCGGGCACGGTCGTCTCGAGATGGGTAAAGCTTGCTGGAAGCACCGAGGCGCCAGCCGCGGTCGACACGACGATGTTCTTCGCCGTGCCCACGGCGCCTGCCGGCGTGACCGCGAGGACGGTCGTCGGGCTGACGAAGCTCAGGCTTGTGGCGGCAACATCGCCGACATGCACGGTCATGTTCTCATTCAGGTTGGTGCCCGTGATCGTGATCACGGTTCCGCCGACCGAAGGGCCCGAACTCGGCGAGACGGACGCAATGGACGGAGCCGAGCTTGCCACCGAGCGCGCGACACGGAATCCGACGTTGTTGAATGAGCTGCGGGGGTCGAAGCCCGTACGGCTGGAAGCGCGCAGCGAGCCAGGGGCCACGAAATACGAACCACCTCGCGCGGCCCGGAGTGCTCCGGACAACGGCCCCAGAGGGTTCGTCGATGGGCTCGACGCGTAGTAGTTCACATCCCTCCAGTCGTACACGAGTTCCAACACATTTCCCGACATATCGTGGAGACCGAGCGCATTGGCGGCCTTCTGGCCGACGGGGCGGGTCTGGCCCGGGGAATTCGAGCTGAACCACCCGATGGAGCCAACCTGCGCCTCGTCATTTGTTCCGCTCGGGAAACCCGGCATGGAGTGGTACGCGGTCGAGGTGCCGGCGCGGTACGCGAACTCCCACTCGGCCTCGGTCGGGAAGCGCATGCCCGTCGCCGCGAGGAATGACTGGATGCGGATCCAACTCACAGCCTCGACGGGCCGGTTCGGGACCTGGGCTGCCGGAACCTCCGTGCTCGCGGTTTGGTACGAAGATGGATTCGACCCCATCGCGGCGGTCCACTGCGCCTGCGTGACCTCGTAGCGGCCGATGTAGTAGGGCTCTGTGATGGTCACGGCGTGCACCGGGCTCTCGCTCGAACCGCACGCGGTCGCCGACGACGCCGAGCAACCCATGTTGAAGGTGCCCGGCGGGACGAGCAGCATCTCGATCTGCGTCGCGGTGTCGACCACGCGCCACGGAAGGCCGGTGGCGGCCATCGCCGCGCGGAGCGATTCATCGGTGACCACCGCGGGATTCGGGTCGAACTCGAGAACCGTGGCCCACGGCACCGATGCGCACGGCGAACCCCAGAGGATGAGCACCGCCGAGAGATCCTCGGCGCCCGTCATGCCGTCGCCGTCGATGTCGGTCGGGCAGGCGCCCTTGCACGGGCCCCAGTTCACCAGCATCTGGGTGAGGTCCTCGCCGTTGACGGTTCCGTCGGCGTTGAAGTCCGCGTCGCAGGCCGTCTGCCCGAAGGCTGCGGGCGATGGCGCGAGCAGAAGGGCCAGCGCTGCCCCGGAAAGACAGAGCTGGCTTCGGAGTGATCGGACCTTGGGAGGCCCCGAGAGGCCGAGAACGGCGTCGACGAGGCTGGAAGATGTGCGTGGGCGAAGGCCGCTGTAATTGATGGTGCTCATGGGATCTCCGTTGAACACTCTCACTAGTGGCCCTCGCGGCGCCGTTGGACGCGGGAGACTTCGAGATTTGTGGAATCCCCCCCGCACCTGCCGGCCGACACCCCCTCGAATCGCGCCGCGATGGGGCTTGGGTTCGGGATAATGTCTACGGACGATGCGACCCATCGACCTCTCGACCCCCCTCTCGCTGCGCAGCGCGTTCCGGTTTCCGCTGCAGTCGCGCGAATCGCGTCGGGAGGTGCTGTGGGGCGCGGCGCTTCTCCTGATACCTGTGGTCGGCTGGCTGCTCAACATGGGCCACCGCATCGCCATGACGCGGCGCATGCAGCAGGGACTTCCCGCGTGGCCGGCATGGGGCGGGTATCGCCAGCTTTTCTACCACGGCGCGATCACCTTCCTCGGCATGGTGGAGTACCACGCGCCCGCGGTGGCCGTCGGCTTCTTCGCATGGAAGCTCGACATACCGTGGCTCTGGGGTGTCGCCGCATGCCTGTGGCTGCTCGCCTCGGCCGCTGTGCCGGGCTACATGACGCACTATTGCCACACGCTCGACCCGCGCGAGATCTTCAACCCGATGCGCGCGCTGCGCAGGGTGAGCGAGGGCGGCGCAGACTACTGGCGCGCGTGGGCGATCGCGCTCGCGGCGCTTGCGTGCTCGTTTCTCGGGCTCCTCGCGTTCGGCGTCGGGTTTCTCGTGACGAGCGTGTGGTTCTGGCAGGTCGCGGGCTTTGGCTTCGCCACCGTGTTCACGCGCAAGTTCGAGCTCGCGCGCGGGCGATGAGGCGAGGCCGCGGGGATGAGGGTGCCGCGCGCGCGATGCGGCGTTGCCCGCGCCCCGTCAGTCCGCCTTGGCGTCGACGGTGACGAAGTTCGCGCGCAAGAGTTCGCGCTCCCCGCTCCAGCGGTACGCCGAGAGCCGTCCGCCGTCGTAGCCGCCGCCGTGGTCGACGCAGGCGACATTGGGGCGGAGGATCTTGCCGAACTCGCGGTCGTCCCGGTCGAAGAGCGAGTAGTGGCCGAACAGCACCGGCCGTTCGTCGTGCGGATACGCGTCGCGCTCGTCGTACGGGATCAGCGTGGCGAGCGGAGGCAGGTCGGACGGGTACTCGCTCGCGAGGATGCGGCGGTCGCCGAGCGCCGTGCGCAGGTCGTGAATCTTGTTCGGCTTCATGAGCGCGTGCTCGTGGAAGGCGCGGCCCTGCGCGGCGTCGAACCAGCGGATGCGCGCCTCGCCGCGCGCGCGGTCGTTCGAGCCGTCGTGCAGCATCACGCCGTTCGGAAGCCGCAGTTCGACGCCCTTCACGATGCGCTCGAGCGCGACCGCGGGCGAGGCGTCGGGCGCGTGATCGAGCGCCTGCTGACGCTCGCCGAGATCGACGAGCTCGCCCCAGTGCCGCTCGTCGGGCGCCGCGCGCGCCTGCTGGATCTCGATCGCTTCGTCGATCGACGCCGCGCGGATCCCAAGCGATACGCCGCGCGCGGCCGCCCACTCGTCGAGCGCGCGGATCGCGGGTGGAATCCACGCCGCGTGCACCGCGCGCAGGCCCGGCAGCTCGAGATAGACCGGCAGCGTCATGAAGTGGCGAAGGCACGCCTCGTAGGCGCGCGCGTCGCACAGGCCGTGGATGGTGTCTTCGTGCTGCTCGAGATTGCCGCGCGTGTGCCGGCGCAGCCACTCGGTCGGCGTCGGCGCTGCGTCGGGGCCCGCCGCGAGCCGCTCGCGCGCCTGATGCCATGCCTCCTGCGCGTCGAACGCACGGTCGCGCGCGCGGGTCGCGAACTCGATCGCGTTCGTGTCGTGGTTTCCGGCGAGCGCAAGGGCGACGCGCTGGTCGCAGAGTTCGCGCACGAGCTCGACCACCTCGGCGACCCGCGCACCGCGGTCGACATAGTCGCCGACGAACACGATCCTGCGCCCTTCGGCGTGCGTCCACCGCCCCGCCACGCGGCGATGGCCGAGCGCGTCGAGCATCGCCGTCAGGCGCGTGTACATCCCGTGGATGTCGCCGATGATGTCGATTCCGCTCGCTTCGCCCATGCGCGCCACCTGCCTTCGCGCAGTCTACGCGCGCCGCGGCAGCACGGCGCGGGCTGCGGCGTAGCTTGCGAGGCTGAGCACCGCCGTGATGGCGATGCCCACGCACATCTTGACCGCGCCCGCTGCGTTCCACGGTGCCAGCACGCCGACCACGAAGATCGCGATCGGCAGGTGGACGAGATACACCCAGTACGACGAATCGACCACGAAGCGGATGCCGCGGCTCGAGGTGCGGAAGATGCGCTCGACGACCCCTGCTCCGCCGAGGGCGACAAGCCACGCGCTCAGCGCGGTCGCGACTTGCACCGCGACGAAGATGACGCGCATGCCGCCCGCGGTGGGCGATCGACCCCGGCCGACCGCGACAAACCACGCGATCGAAAGCACGACCGCCACGAGCAGCGCGATCGCGCCGAACGAGAACCGCCACCACGCGCCGCGCTTGAGCGCCTCGATTGCGCGCGGGTCGCTCGCGAGCGCCCACCCACCGAAGAAGAAGACGCCGTAGCAGAGCAGAATCGCGGGCTCCGGCATGAACGACCGTGGCGTGGCGATGCCCGGCGCAGGCATCGCAAGCATGGGAATCGCGGCGAGCATCGAGAGTGCCGCGACCGCGACGACGCTGCGCCAGCCCGAGCACGAGCGCACGACCGCGTTCGCGCACGACGCGCGCGCGGCCTCGCGAGCTGCGCCCGGCACGAGGCGCAGCACCGCCCATGCGCACGCCGCAGCCACGCTGAACCACAGGAGGTAGAGCAGGAACCAGAGATGCGCGGGCGACGGGTCGCGCCACGGATGCTGCATCGCGGCACCGATGAGCGCGGCCGTGGCGTCGCTATTTCCGCCGGCGCCTGCCGCGCGCCCGATGGCGTAGGTGAACGCCAGCTTGATGAGCGGAAAGAGCGCGATCCACGCGATCACCATCGGGAACAGAATGCGCCGCGCGCGGTCGCCGATCCACGCGCCCATCCCCCGGCGCGACGCGACGAGCGCGCCGAAGAAGCCCGAGAGCACGAAGAATGCAGGCATGCGGAACGCGTGGATCGACAGGACGAGAAGCCCCGCGAGACCCGTGGGATTCGGGTCGCGCAGCGGCCAGCCGCCGTCGGGCGGCGCTGCGATGAAACTGGTCGCGACATGCAGCACGAGCCCAAGCAGCATCATGGCGGCGCGCAGCGCGTCGAGCCCGTGGTAGCGGGCGGCTGAAGCGCTCGGGTCGGACGGGGTCGTCACGCGGCGGAGCGTATCAACTGGCATGGCGCATCGCGCCGCGCGGCGTCTTACTCCGCACGGCGCGGCCTCGACGACGGATTGCGCGCCGGACGCCAGCAATGCGGTGGGCTGCTTCCCGATGTCAGCGACTGCTTCGAGCATGAGCCGCACGGTCCATGCGCCGCCAACGAGCGTCGCGGTCTGGCTGCCCGAGATCGCCTCCGTGCCGCCGTTGAACGCGGGAACCTCAGAAATCGCGCCGATCGATGTTCGACCACCGCCCATTCACGGGGTACATTCGGCGCATTGAATGTCCCTTCCGTCGACCCAACTCACGCTCATTGCGAGACTTCAGGATCCGAAGGATGAGCGCGCCTGGCAGCGGTTCGAGTCGCGCTATCGCGGACTGGTCCTCCGCTTTGCTGTCCGCCAGGGACTGCAGCCGACCGACGCGGAGGATGTGGCGCAGGCCGTGCTTGCGGGTCTCCTCCGCACCATGCCCACCTTCCGGCTCGACCCCGAGAAGGGGCGATTCCGCAACTACCTCTTCCGCGTGGTGCGAAATGAGATTTCTCGCGTTCGTGCGAAGGACGCCCGTCCAACGGGGGCAGCTGCTGCCCTACCTCTGCATGACGGCGTCGTCTCCGGGGGCGACGCCGGTCGCGACTCGGGCGTGGACCCGAGCGAGAGGGCGTTTGAGGAAGAATGGATCAACCACCACTTCAGGATCGCGATGGCGGAGATCCGCCGCACCTTCGCGCCGGAGAGCGTGGCGATGTTCGAACGCCTGATGCGGGGGGAACCGGTGGAGACGATCGCGGCGGACTGCAAGACCACGCCGCAGGCGGTCCACAAGGTGAAGCAGCGGATCCGCGACAAGATGAAGGCGCTCGTCGAGAGGCAGATCGCGGACGAGGCCTAGGCGAAGGGCGCGGCGAACCAACCCGTGCCGCCACAACGCAGTCGCGCATCACGGGAAGCCGGGACGCGCTGCGTGCGATCGACGACCTCGAGCGGACGGCGCTGGCGGCGTTCGAGTCCGACGCCTGGATCGACCGCACCTCTCGCTCGGAAGCTCCGGCGATCGTCGGCGATGTGGCGGGCTACAGGCTTGTGCGCGTGGTGGCGCGCGGCGCGCAGGGCACGGTCTACGAGGCCGTCGAGCCGCGCACCGGGCGGCGCGTCGCGATCAAGCGGCTCATCCGAAACGAAGATGTCCTGGACGCAGCCAAGACGGTGACTTCGGCCGCCGACGCCGCGACCAGCTGCGCCGTCCCGATCGAGGACACACGCTTCGCGCGCGAGACCGCGGTGCTTGCGGCGCTTGCGCATCCGAACATCGTCTCGCTCCTGTCGGCGCCCGAAAGCGACGGCGCGAGGCTGCTCGTCATGGAGTGGATCGAGGGCGCGTCCTTCGACCGCTGGGCGGACGAGGTGTGGGCCGCGCGCGAGTCGGCCGACGCGCTGCGCGTGGTCGTGCGGGCGCTTGCCGACACCGCGCGCGCGGTGGCCGTGGCGCACGCGATCGGCATCGTGCACCGCGACCTCAAGCCCACGAATGTGCTCGTCGGCGCGGGCGACACCCCGAAGGTGCTCGACTTCGGCCTGGCGAAGGAGATCGGAACGGTCGACGCCACGCGCACGCAGGGCTTCGCCGGCACGCCGTCGTGGTGCTCGCCCGAGCAGATCGATGGCCGCGCCGAGGGCGTCGACGCGCGCACCGATGTCCACGCGCTCGGGCTGCTCGCGTACCGCGCGCTGACGGGCCGCGCCGCGTTCGACCCGACGCTTCCGATCGGCACGCTGTTCGAGGCGATCCGCTACTCCGTTCCTGCGTTCACCGCCGCCGACCGCCGCCGCGTGCCGACCGAGCTCGCGCTCGTCGTGCTGCGCGCGCTCGAGAAGGACCCCACGCGGCGCTATGCGAACGCCTCTGCGCTCGCAGACGACCTCGAGCGGTTTCTCGCGGGCGAGCCCGTCGAGGCGCATCCGCCGGGCGCGCTGTATGTCGCGCGGACGGTCGTGCGGCGTCATCGCGCCGCCGCGACGGCGCTGCTGGTCGCGCTTCTTGCGCTCATCACCGGTGCGGCGGTGGCGATCGTGTTCGCCATCGATGCGACGAAGGCACGCGACGAGCAGAGGATCCGCGCCGACGAGGCGGTCGCGGCGCGCGTGAGCGCCGAGCGCATGAACGACTACTTCCGCGATCTGTTGGCGAATCTCCGCGAACGCGACGCGGCCGGGACGCCGACGACCGCGGCCGAGATCATCAAGGCGGCCGTGAGTTCGCTCGAGTCGCGCCCAACGCAGCCAGAGGTCGAGCGCGATCTGCGCGAGACGCTTGCGCAGGCGCTCTACGAGATCGGCGACTACGAGGGCGCACTCCAACAGTACGAGCGCTTGCTCGAATGGGCCGATGCCTCGGAGGCGCCCATCGAACGGGCGCGCGTCCTGCTTGAGATCGCAGGCGCGAGCCAGTTCGCGAGCCTTGCCGACAACGCAAGCGCGTGCGCCAAGGAGGCGCTCGCACTACTCGAGGGGCTGTCGCCTGACGCGACCGCCGCATCGCGCGGTTCAGACAGCGCGCCCGAGCTTTCGGTGGGTGCGCTGCGCGCGCGCGCGTACGGCTCCATCGCCACGAGTGCGGTGTCGCGTGGGCGCGCCGCCGAAGCGCTCGCGGCGGCAGACGAGGCGCTGCGCCTTGCCGAAGCATCGGGCTCGTCGCGCGAAGTCGTGAATGCGCTGTCGACGCGCGCACTTGCGCTCGAAGCCTCCGGCGACATCAGAAGCGCGGCAGAGAGCGGTCAACGGGCGGTCGAGACGGCGCGTGGCCTCGAACTCCCCCCACGCGAGTGGACGCGGCTTCTCCACAACGCCGGGCATTTCCTGAGCCGCGCCGGCAGGCCCGCGGAAGCCGTCGTCTATCTCGACGAGGCCTACGAGATCCGCGTCCACGAACTCGGAGAGCGGCATCCCCGATCCCTGCACACCGCGATCCAGCGGGGAGACGCGCTACGCAAGGCGTCCCGTGCCGACGAGGCGGTGGCTGCGCTCGAACGCGTCATCGAACTCGCGTCGCCGCGCGCCAACGAGACGGGCGACGCGCTCGCGCTGCACCGGCAGAACGCCCTGCGGTTCATCGGCGCCGCCTATCTGCAGCGCGGGAGCGAGGGAGATCGTGCGCGCGCGCTGCAGGCGAACGAAGTGGCGGTGGAAACCTGGTTCAGCGCGAACCTGAATTCGGTCGATCGGCTCGGTTTGGCCGTAAGCAACCTTTCCGACTTCCTGATCGCCGACATGGACGCGCCCTCCGCCGCTGCACGCCTGCGCGCCGTCGCCGACCGCGCATCCGAGATCTCAGGGCGCCCCGAAGCCGCTGCGCTCGTACGCGCCATCGCCGCACAGCGCCTGATGGAGGACCGTCACCCACGCGATGCGTGGATGAGCTTCACCGATGTCGCCACCTGCCGCGCCGACCGAACCCTGCTGATCGAGTCGTACGGCGCGCAATCGGACGCTGCGTTCGAAGGGGAGCTCACGCTGCTTCGCGCGCTCGAGCGATCCGATGACCCCGCGCTGCTCGCAGAAGGCGCAGCGCTGCGCGCATCGCTGACGGAACGCACGGACGCAGGCTTCGGCGCTGCCTCCGGGAGAAGCCGGCAGATCGAGCGTATGCGGCCGAAGGCGCGGTGACGGCGCGTCAGCGCACGCGCAGCACCCACACGCCGAAGGCGGGGATCATGCCCGCTTCTGCTCCCCCACCGCCATCCGACGCGAACAGCGTCTCCCCGCGCGCGGCGACATCCGGCATCGGCTGCGCCTCGCTCGATCCGTTCAGCGCGACGACCACGCGCTCGTCGCCGAGCGTGCGCTCGAAGACCCACAGGTTGCGCGCGTCGTCGGCGACGAGCGTCTTGTACGCGCCGCGGCGCAGCGCGGGTGTGTCGTTGCGCAGTTTGATGAGCGCGCGGTACGCCTCGAGGTGCCCCGCTCGGATGCGCTCGTCAGGATCGTCGTTCGGCGGCAGATCCGCCCACAGCATCGGCTTGCGGCAGAACGGGTCGTCGCTCCCCCACATGCCGACCTCGTCGCCGTACCACACCATCGGCGCACCGACATAGGTCATCTGCACGGCCACCGCGAGCAGCGCGCGGCGATACGCCTCGTCGGTCGGCTTCGCGCCGTTGTACGCGGATCCAGGCCGCTCGCTGTTCGAGCGGTCGTAGCCGCGGCCCGGGTTCATGATCATCGACGCGAGGCGATCGGTGTCGTGGCCCGCGAGCAGGTTCTGCAGCACCGCGGTCGCCTGCTCGGGATACGCGAGGCGCACGGCCTGCAGCCGCCGGTCGAGCTCGCTCGGCTTGATCTCGCCCGACACCCACTGAACGACCGGCATCGCGAACTGGTAGTTCATCACCGCATCGAACGAGCGGCCGTCGAGCCACCGGTCGGCGCGCTTCCAGATCTCGCCCACGATGTACGCGTCGGGATTCACGCCCTTCACCACCGCGCGCCACTCGCGCCAGAACTCGATCGGCACCTCGTTCGGCACATCGAGCCGCCAGCCGTCGATGCCGTCCGACGGGTCGCCGTCGCCATTCGGGTCCATCCAGCGCCGCGTGACGGCGAACACATGGTCGCGCACGGCGCCGCTCTTGAAGCCCGTCTGCGTCTTCGCGAACTCGGGCAGTTGCCCGAATCCCGCCCAGCCGCGGTACTTGAACGGCTCGAAGCTCTCGATCTCGAACCAGTCGGCGAACGGCGACTCCTTGCCGCGCGCACGCACATCGGTGAACGCGATGTGCGTGTCGCCGACATGGTTGAACACGCCGTCGACGATCACGCGGAAGCCGTTTGCCTTGAGTTCCTTCACGACCGCGAGGAACAGCCGGTCGCTCTCGTTGAAGCCCCAGGTCGACGGATCGCCGAGATCCTCGTTCGCGCTCGACATCATCGCGTCGCCCTTCGTGCCGAAGTTGTCGTCGATGTGCACGAAGGTCGTTGCGTCGTACTTGTGGTGGCTCGGCGCCTCGAACACGGGATTCAGGTAGATCGCGTTCACGCCGAGCGCCTTGAGATACGGAATGCGCGCCCGCAGCCCCTCGAGGTCGCCGCCGTAGTGGCGGTTGAACACGGCCCACTCCCAGAAGGTCTGGTCGCCCTCCGTCTCCCACGGGCTCGTCGCGCGCCACGCGCTCGTCCACGGCCGCGTGTTCGGAGGGTCGTTCATCTCGTCGCCGTTCGCAAAGCGGTCGAGCATGATCTGGTACCAGACCGCGTCGCGCGCCCAGTCGGGCGTTGCGAAACCGTCGACAACGCGCTGCTCGGTCGGCATGTCGCTCGCCGCGCGCCCGAGCACCAGCACCGAGTTGAAGCCGTCGTGGCCGTCGGGCTCGCGCGTCGGGTTCGCCGGGTCCGCGATCCACTTGCCGTCGACCACGAACTTGTAGGGGTAGCGGCCGTCCTCGAGCTCGATCGAGACGCGGAAGAACCCGTCGCCCATCCGCTCCATCGGCGTGCGCGTCGGGCTCCATCCGTTGAACTCGCCTGCGAGAAACACGGTGGATTCCGCGCGTTCGGGGCGATGGGCGAAGGTCACCCGCGCGCGGCCGGCCGCCGCCTGCTCGACCTCGATCGACGCCGGCAGCACGGGCGCGTCTGGCGGCACGGCCACCGGCGCCGCTCCGACCGCGGACAGCGTGACAAACGCACTCGCACAGAGGAAACGCAGCGCGGTTCGGAGCATGCTTCATTTATACTCGTCGCCCATGCCTGACGACCGCGCCGGCACGCCATGGACCTTCGGATTCGCCGTTCGCGCGGCGCTTGTTGCGGTCGCGGCGGCGCTCGTGTTCGCGGCGTTCGCGCGCGTGGCCTACCGCACCGTCGCGCGCAGCGATGCGAAGGCCGGCGAGATCGTGCTCACGGTCATGCACTGGTCGGGCGAAGGCGGACAGGAAGAAGACAAGATCGTCGAGGATTCGCTGCGCGCCTTCGAGGCGGCGAACCCCGGCGTGCGCGTGAAGCGCCTGAACCCGGGCGACGCGGGCAGCTTCTACACCAAGCTCCAGACCATGATGGCCGCGGGCGAGCCGCCCGATGTGTTCTATGTGGGCTACGAGCGCGTGGCGAACTTCGCGAGCCTCGACCTCCTGCGGCCGATCGACGACTTCGTGGCGCGCGAGGAAGCAGCGCGCGCCGCGGGCGACGCTGGTGCGCTCGACCTCGGCGCGTTCTACCCGCAGACGGTCGACGCCTTCCGCTTCGACGGCAAGCGCGTCGGGCACGGCACGCTCTACGGCATCCCGAAGGACTTCACCACCGTCGGCTTCTACTACAACAAGGACCTCTTCCGCCAGGCGGGCATCCCCTTCCCGACCGACGACTGGACCTGGGACGACTACATCGCGAAGGCACGCGCGCTCTCGAAGCTCAAGGCGAAGGACGGCGACGCGATCACGGGCAGCGAGTTCGTGACCTGGCCCGTCATGGTGCGCACCTACCTGCGCACGGAGGACGCCGAGGCGATCGATGGCGCGCTTGAGAAGATCCGCATCGAGGAGCCAAATGCGATCCGCGCGCTCGAGACGCTGCGCGCGTGGCGCCACAACGAGGAAGGCACGCTCACGAGCGGCAAGAGCAAGATCGCGACGGGCGCGAGCGTGTTCCTCGGCGGCGAGGTCGGCATGGCCGGCCCGTTCGGCCGGTGGGTCGTGCCGAGCTACCGCAACATCCCGAAGCCGGGCGAGCCGGGCGGCTTCGAATGGGATTTCGCGCCGCTTCCGCGCGGCGCGGCCGAGGCGAACTGCGTGCTCACGGTGAGCTGGTCGATGGCGCGCGACACGCCGCACCCCGAGGAATCGTGGAAGCTCATCAAGTGGCTCACGGACGCAGAGAGCCAGGCCGCGAACGCGCGGCTCGGGCTCGCGATCCCGACGATGAAGTCGGTGGCAGAGAGCCCAGCGTTCCTCGACGCGACGCTGCCGCCCGCAAACAACCAGGGCTACCTCGACGCGATCCCGGAGGCGTCGGTGATCGCGTGGCCCGCAGACCCGACCTTCGAGCAGATCTTCGGCTCGACGATGGACCAAGGCCTGAAGACCGGCGACCTCACGCTCGCGCAGGCGGTCGAACAGTTCAATGCGAAGTGGAAGTCGCATGTCGAGTTCGTGCCTGGCGGAGTGAACCCCTCGCCCGTCGCGTGGCGTGCGTGGTCGATCGCTGGATTCGCGCTCCTCGGCGCGTTCATCGGCGCAATCGCGTACCTGCTGCTCCGCGCACCGAAAGGCATGAACGCGCGACGCGAGGAACGCGCTGGATTCCTGCTTGTCTCGCCGTGGGTGCTCGGCTTCCTGCTCTTCATGGCGTTCCCGATCCTCCTCTCGCTCATCCTGTCGATGACGAACTGGAAGGGCATCGGTCCGCTCACGAGCGCCGACTGGGTGGGCGGCGACAACTACGCGCAGCTCATGGCGCGCGACACGCGGTTCCATACCTCGTTCCGCGTGACGCTGTACTACGCGCTCATCGCCGTGCCGGTCGGACAGGCGCTCGCGCTCGTCGCGGCGGTGCTGATGTCGCAGAAGGTCTTCGGCATCGCTTTCTTCCGCGCGGCGTGGTACCTGCCGAGCGTGCTCGCGGGCGTGGGGATCTCGATCCTCTGGCGCTGGATCTTCGATTCCGAGGGCGGTCTCATCGACAGCCTGCTCAGGCTCGTCGGCATCACGGGGCCCGAGTGGTTCGGCAAGGACGCGGCGCTCCTCGGCGCGCCCGCGTTCGCGATCATGAGCTTCTGGTTCGTCGGCGGATCGATGATGGTGTACCTCGCGGGACTCCAGCAGATCCCGCGCGAGCTGCATGAGGCCGCGGAGATCGACGGCGCGGGCCCGATACGGCGCTTCTTCCGCGTCACGCTGCCGATGCTTTCGCCGGTCATCCTCTTCAACCTCATCATGGCCGTGATCGGCTCGTTCCAGGTGTTCACGCAGGCGTTCGTGATGACCGGCGGCGAGCCCGGCGACCTCACGCGCTTCTATGTGCTCTACCTCTACAACAAGGCGTTCGAGCTCTACGACATGGGCTACGCGAGCGCCATGGCGTGGATCCTGCTCCTCATCGTGCTCGTCCTGACGGGCGTCATCCTCAAGACGAGCGCGCGCGTCGTCTACTACGAAAGCCTTCGGAAATAGCATGAGGCGCTCACCGATCATCGAAGCGCTCGTCTGGGTCGTGCTCTTCATGGGCACGGCCGTGCTGCTCTTCCCGCTCTGGTGGATGGCGGCCGTCAGCCTCGAGACGCCAGAGCGCGCCGAAGCGGCGGTGACCGGCAGCGCCGGGATCTCGCTCTTCCCGCCAAGCCCGCAGCCCGGCAACTATGTCGACGCGATCCGCGAGACCGGCAGCACGCCGTGGTGGGGATTCATCGACGCCACCGCGAACTCGATCGTGGTGACGGTGCTCGTCGTCATCGGCACGGTGATCTCCTCGAGCCTCGTCGGCTACGCGTTCGCGCGCCTGCGTTTCCGCGGGAGTTCCCCGCTCTTCCTCGTCATGCTCGGCACGATGATGCTGCCCGGGCAGGTGACGATGATCCCGCTCTTCCTCTTGTTCCGGCAGTTCGGGTGGATCGACTCGATCCTTCCGCTCGTGGTGCCTGCGTACTTCGGCAACGCGTTCTTCATCTTCATGTACCGCCAGTTCATCGCGCAGGTGCCGGAGTCGCTCGTCGAGGCCGCGCGCATCGACGGTCTCGGCCACCTCGCGATCTGGTGGAAGATCATGCTGCCGCTCTGCCGCCCCGTCACGGCGATCTGCGCGGTGTTCACCTTCATCGGCACCTGGAACGACTTCCTCGCGCCGCTCGTCTACCTCCACTCCGACGAGAACGCGACGCTCGCGGTCGCGCTCAACGGCTTCAAGAACCAGTACGGCGGGCTCGAGGATGTCCATCTCCTGATGGCGCTCTCGGTGCTCACCATGATTCCCTGCATCATCCTCTTCATCGCCGCGCAGAAGACCTTCGTCGAAGGCCTCGCGCGCGGCGCGGTGAAGGGCTGAGGACTCCACGATGGCAACCGTCAAGCTCACCAAGGTCGACAAGGTCTACGAAGGCGCGAACGGCGCGCAGGTGCGTGCGGTCGAGGGCGTCGACCTCGCGATCGCGCATGGCGAGTTCTGCGTGCTCGTCGGCCCGTCGGGCTGCGGCAAGAGCACCACGCTGCGCATGATCGCAGGGCTCGAGGAGATCTCGGCGGGCATCCTTGAGATCGATGGCGCGTGCGTAAACAGCCTTCCCGCGAAGGACCGCGACATCGCGTTCGTGTTCCAGAACTACGCGCTCTATCCGCATCTCACCGTCGCCGAGAACATCGCGTTCGGGCTCGAGACGCGGCGCACGCACCGGAGCGGGCTGCTCGCCGCGCTGACCGGCGACGGTGGCCCGCGCGCCGAGGAGAGCGCGCGCATCCAGGCGCGCGTCGCCGAGGTGTCGAAGACGCTCGGGCTCGACACGCTGCTCCACCGCTACCCGCGCGAGCTTTCGGGCGGACAGCGACAGCGCGTGGCGGTCGGACGCGCGATCGCGCGCGATCCGAAGGTCTTCCTCTTCGACGAGCCGCTGTCGAACCTCGACGCGCGCCTCCGCATCGAGACGCGCACCGAGCTGCGCATGCTGCACCGTCGCCTCGGCGCCACGATCGTCTATGTGACGCACGACCAGGAGGAGGCGATGACGCTCGCCGACCGGCTGGTCGTGATGCACAAGGGCAAGGTCCAGCAGAACGCGAGCGCGCAGGAGTGCTTCGACAAGCCTGCGAACCGATTCGTCGCGGGCTTCATCGGCACGCCGCCGATGAACATCGTCGACGGCCATGTCGAGGGCGGCGAGTTCCTCGCGAACGGCGTGCGCATGCCGGTCGGCCGCCTGCTGGCGCCACGCGCGTGCGCGCTCGGCGTGCGGCCCGACCGCATGAGGCTCGTGCGCCCGAACTCCGACCATTCGATCGCCGCGACCGTGGCCGCCGTCGAGCGCCTCGGCGACCGCACAGACATCGCGCTCGACACCGCGTGGGGCCGCCTGCTCGCACGCGTGAACGCCGACGACGCCGCGCATGTCCGCGAGGCCGACGCGGTGGGCGTCACCTTCGACAGCGCGCATGTGCACATGTTCGCCCCCGGCGAGTGCGGCGTGCGGATCTGAGCCCGTGTTTGAACGGTCGCCGCTGCGGCGGCTCCCTCTGGTGCTGCGATGCGCACGGGTGCCAGCCGACTTCAGTCTGCTGAGCGGATGATGTCAGCCCTCGACTCCGGCGTCCTCGGTTCAGCAGGCTAAAGCCTGCTGGCACCCGAGCTCTCCGTATCGCAAACGGCGGAGGAAGCTCAAAT
>JBEAUK010000084.1:0-7617 GCA_041161465.1 Planctomycetota bacterium
TCCAGATCATGGGCGGCGAGAGCTACATGACGGAGAACCATGTCGAGCGCATGTGGCGCGACTCGCGCATCAACATCATCGTCGAGGGCGCGAACGAGGTCATGCACTCGTTCATCTTCGCGTACGGCTCGAAGCAGCTCGGCGAGTACCTGCTGCAGGTGAAGGCGAATCCGTTCAAGCACCTCGGCACGGCCATGCAGGTCGGCGCAGAGCTCTTCCTCGGCTTCCGCCGCGGGGCGCCCCGCTCGACCCAGATCCATCCGCGCCTGCGCCACCTCGCCGACGACCTGATGGTGCGAATCCAGGAGCACAGCCATCATGTCAAGCTGATGTTCAAGGAGCACGAGGAGCGCCTGATCTCGAACCAGATGATCCAGTCGCGGCTCTCGATGAGCTCGCTCTGGATCCACGCGACCATCTGCACGCTCTCGCGCTGCGACGCGAACATCCGCGCCGGCCTCGAGGGTTCGGCGCTCGAGCGCGAGCTTGCGGTCGTCGAGCACCTCTGCGCGATGGCGCGCAGCGAGCAGGCGGCCGAGCTGCGCGCGCTCTTCATCAACAACGATGCAAGCATGAAGAAGGCTGCGGCGGCTGCGTTCGCCGCGTCGGATCTCCTGCCGAACAGCGGCTACTCGATCCCCGAGAAGACGCCCGACCAGAAGTACTTCGGCAACGGCCGCGACATCGCCTCGCAGCAGAGCCAGATCCCGCAGTTCGGATCGGGCTCGGTCTACAAGGGCGACATGGCCGCGCTGAAGTCGCACTGATACTGCGTCCACGGCGCGTCCCCGCGCGAACCCGCTTTCGCTATCGTTCCCTTCCGTCGTTTCCCAACACCTGTTCATTCCTGAGGTCTTGAGATCGCCATGAACGTCCTTGCTGAGATGCAGTCCTACGGCCACGAGCGCGTGGCATTCCACCACGACGCGAAGACCGGCCTCAAGGCCATCATCGCGATCCACTCGACCGTGCTCGGCAACGCGCTCGGCGGCACCCGCCGCTGGGCCTACGCGACCGAGGACGACGCGCTGTACGACGTGCTGCGCCTCTCGGAAGGCATGACCTACAAGGCTGCGGCCTCGGGCCTGGCGATGGGCGGCGCGAAGAGCGTCATCATCATGCCGAACTCGAGCCACCAGCCGACCGAGGCCGAGGCGCGTGCGATGGGCCGCTTCGTCGAGACCTTCGCCGGCAAGTACATCGCCGCCGAGGATGTCGGCGTCAGCCCGCAGTTCTGCGACTGGATGGCGCTCGAGTCGAAGCATGTCATGGGCGGCAACACCGTGAGCCACGGCGGCGACCCGTCGCCGTACACCGCGCTCGGCTGCTTCAACTCGATGAAGGCGTGCCTCGCGCACCAGGGCCGCAAGGTCGACTTCGCGAACATGACGGTCGCGATCCAGGGCTGCGGCGCGACGGGCTACAAGCTCGCGAAGCTCCTGCGCCAGGCCGGCGCGGCGGTGCTCGTCACCGATGTGCATGTGCCGACGATGAAGCGCGCCGTCGAGGAACTCGGCTGCGTCGCGATCGGCAACGACAAGAACCTCCTCGAGGAGAAGGTCGACATCCTCGCGCCGTGCGCCCTCGGTGGCGTGCTCGACGCGAAGACGATCGCGAACCTCAAGTGCGGAATCGTGTGCGGCACGGCCAACAACCAGCTCCGCAACCCCGCCGAGGACGGCGAGGCGATCGCGAAGCGCGGCATTCTCTACTCGCCCGACTTCGTGGCGAACGCGGGCGGCCTCATCCGCCTCGCAGGCCTCTACCTCGGCATGACCGAGAGCGAGATCGACCAGAAGATCGTCGACATCGAGGCGACCACCGCCGAAGTGCTCAAGCAGGCCAAGGGCGGATCGACCGGCGCTGCCGCGATCGCATTCGCGAAGGCCAAGATCGCCGCCGGCGCTGCGAAGAAGCAGATGACCGGTGCGAGCTGCGGCGCTGGCTGCGGCTGTCATTAAGAGAGCCGCATCCCGGGAAGAACTCTAGGGGTGCTCGGAAGAAACGCAAACCTCGCGGCGGCCCTGACATCAGGGTCGCCGCTTCCTTTCCATCAAATGCATTTGTAAGTCGAGCGCGCCGTATCGTAGATTGTGCATATGACGCACGGCCAAGCTCCGTTCCCGCGACCGCAGCCCACTGGCAGTGCGCGCCTAGATCCGACCATCTGGCGTGAGTCCGATGTGACCGAACTGATCGATTCCGCTCGATCAGGTGGCCGCAGCGAGCGGGATCGACTGTTCGAAGCTTGTGTGGAGCGCTTTCAGTTCCTCGTACGGCAGATCGTTCGGGAGGACCGCTTTGAGCATGTCGCGCCTTCGGTGACCGAGGTCGTGCACGAGGTCTTCATGGGTGATCTCCAGACGGTTCTGGACTCGCAATCGCTCGGAAGCCTGAAGCGTCGTGACTTCGAGCGACTGTTCGCGCACAAAGTCCGCCAGCACCTGAAGACGCTCATCGAACGCCTGCGCCGTCGCCCACATCACCAACTGGACGAAGGTGCAGAGAGTCTGCTCGAGCGCGAGCGCGTCGGATCGGATCGGATTCCGCGCCCTGATATCGCGATCGAGCGCCTCGAAAGGGAGATGCTCCTCCAAGAGGCACTTGAGTCGAACCTTGATGACGACACCCGAGACCTCCTCATTCAGCGTTACTACTTCGGGCGCACACTCGCCGAACTCGCCACGCAGACCGGCCTGGCCTCGTCGACGCTCCACTCGAGAATCCGCGCAGCCGAACAAAGGCTCGGACGGAAGCTTGTCGCCGGTCTTCAAGAAGCCGGTCTGACACATGGGGATCCACAGGCCGCAGACGAATGACGGGGATCGAAGAGCCAGACCCATTGATGCGGATCCTCGATCTGCGCGCAGCGCTTGCAGGAGCTGCCACGGACTTCGTGAGCGAGCACGGCAACCTGAGGTTCACCTTCACTGATGAGGAGCCCCTGATCGGAGGCTTCGCAGCGGTGTTCAAAATCCGGTACGGCGGCCGCGATTGCGCACTCAAGGTGGCTCATCGACCGGGATCCTCGGTCGAAAGACTGGCGCAACACGCAACTTCCTCGGAGCTTCAGCAGCTCCTGCGTGAGTGCGGCGGGGCCGTGCCGCTTGTCTATGGGATCGGATCCGTCGCGGGCGCCTCAGCTCTTCTCATGACTTGGGAAGAGGGTGAAAGCCTCTCGGATTGCCTGGCGCAGCTTGGACGCAGGAAGTGGCGCCCAGATCTCGACCTCACTCGCTTGCGGCGCTGGATCACCGCGATCATCGTCGCAATGGAGGAGCTCGAGCGCAGGGTGGCGGAGCTCCGCGGCGATCGCACCGCGAGCAAGTTCGTGCACGGCGATCTCAAGCCCTCCAACGTCCTCATCCGAAAAGGGCGATCCAAACGAGAGCACGCTCTCGCGACCCTGCTTGACTTCGGCGAATCGATGATCGGCGAATCGGTCGGACCGACGGGGTACACGAGGCGCTACGCAAGCCCCGAGCTCGTCAGCCGATTGACGGGCCAATATGTCCCAATCGACTGGCGCAGCGACCAGTACGCGATCGGACAGATCCTGCACGAAGGACTCGATGCGATCGCGTCGAAGCGTGAAGGAAGCGTGTATCTGCCCCAGTTCACGAATCTACGCCGTATCGCGGATCGCATGACGGATACGGATCCAGATGCGAGATTCAAGTCTTGGCAAACGGCGCTCGTTGCGATTCGAGCGCGACGCGAAGTCGTGTTGCTCAAGGCAACCATGATCGTGGCTTCGCTTGTCTCGGCAGGCGCGGCCACAGCGCTTCTCTGGATTCTGATCGGACAAATCCCGCCACCGTCCGCTCCCGTCATTCGAATACGCGCCTCTGGGCCTCCGGAGGTACTCCTGCACTTTGCAGAGGCTGAGTTACGTTGCGAAATGAAGCCATACGAGCCGGATCCGAATCCAGAGCGGTTCCCCATAGCAGGCGCGGAACCTGCCGAGATCAAGCTTCACGTCGACGGCGATCAGCCCATGGATAGGGACTTCCGCTTCGTGCTCACGGTTGGCCCGCCAATGCCCGGCTCATGGTCGCCAGGAAACTGGTTCGGCGTCGTCCGAAGTTGGTGGGAGCAGTCCGAGCTCGTCGACACAACGATTCCCGCGACAGACCAACGGACGATCCGCCAAGCGCTCATCGAACACCTTCCGCGTAAACGGACCGTAGAAGGCGTGACCTACACGATCGAGGTTGAGTAACGGCGCAGGATCCCTTTCAGGACACTGCGCCCGAGTCAGGGCCACGAAGTCTCGCGCCACCCGCTGAGGATGTAAGGGATCGCATTCTGCGCGACGACGGGCGTCTGAACCGCCGACCTCACCGCCGTGATGCCGACATCCGTCACAACATAGGCAGCGGCACCACCCACGATGACAACCCAACCGACAGGGGATGCGCCGCAGAAGATAGCGACCGCCGTGACGGCGCCGCTTGCTCCCGCCTTGACCGAGGCATCAACGATGCGATCCTCGATCTCGGTCCCGGAAAGCGTGCCACCCGCGGTCTCGACCCCGAGCATCGCAAGGTCGATCACGACTGCAGCGCCCGCCGTGACGGCAGCGGTTGCGGCGGCGCTTGTGCAGAGACCCCGCATGCTCGCCATCACGAACTTCTTCTCGAGATCTGCGTGCGTTGCTCCGATCTTCACGACGCGTCCGGCATGTCTCTCGAGTTCGACCGCATCATCGACGAGTCCCTCGGCGCGCAAGGCCTTTGCCTTCGTGAGGAGATCCTGCTTTAGCGTGTCGACATGATCGTCGGCGACGGCGAAGTATTCGGCGAGATGGTCCTTCTGCATGTCCTTGAGATAGGTCGTGAGGTTGTAGTCCTTATGCAGCTTGACCTGCATGCCCTCGAGTTTGCCGTTCCTGTAACGCCAGAGATCATTCTGCGGCGCGTTGGGCTGCCTTACCGGATTCCATCCATCGCCAGCGTCGACGATGAAGTTCTCGGCATAGCGACCGAGCGCTTGTTGGTTGGGCTTACCGAAGGCCTGCTTCTGCACGGTGGGTGTCAGTCCCTGCTCGCGCGAGACCCTGGGGAAGTGCTTCTGCGTGGCACGAACCGCTGGATTCTGGAGGGCTTCCACCGTCAGCGGGTCGACGGTGGTGGAAGTCGCGGCGGCGCCGAGAGCGCCTGACCTCCGGAGAACCGTTGCGCTGGACTGGGCGACGGCATTCGAAGCGATCGTGCAGGCGACGATCGGTGCGAGAGAGAGAACCGTGCGGCGAAGTGGGTTGTTCATGGTGTTCATGGTTGGATACCTATTCGATTTGGGATGATGTTGAGTGGGTGTGATCCGGTTCGGTAGGGCGTCACTTCTTGATGTGACCTGCGTTGATCAGCATCATTTGGTGCTCGGACTCCGAGACATAGGAGAGGGCGTAGGCCTTGGCTGCCATGACCTCTGCATTGGCAGCGTGCGAAAGAAGCGACGAGTGGATCGAGAAGGGCGCAAGCATCACGAGAGCGTCATGAATCTTCTCGCGGTCATTCGGCGTCCAGAGGTTGTCGCCCTCGTCAGCCTTCACGCGAGACTGGCGCGCAGCCTCTGACGCGAGCTTGTCGGCACGATCGCGCACCGAATGAACGGTTCGCGCGATCTTGGCCAGCGTCGTCGTCCGTACGTCGTGCGTGATTGCCCGGTCCTCTACGACGCGAACGGTGAGCCGATTGCCGGTCTCGACGGCCGTATCAAGATCCTCGAGACCCTGCATGCCGACGGTGGAAGGAAGGCGGCGCTGCATGTGGTTGATCCATGCCTGCGTCGTCTCGACCGCCGATTCGCTCGGGTCGCTCGCAGCAAGGATGAACGCCGTGTCCGCCTCGTCGTGCTTGCCGCCGGTGCTTGCGGCGACCGCGACATCGACCAGCTTGGGTTGGGAGATGATCATGGCCGCAGACTCAAGCGGCGCTTGCGCCTTCTTGCGTGCGACGGATCCAGTGGCGTTTGCCATGGCGCTGGAGGTTCCGGTCGCGCATGCCGTGCTGACCATGGTGACGGTGGCGAGAAGCGAGAGACCGACGAACTTTGCAATACGCATGAGAGACTCCTTTCGAGTCAGGGGGTGAATTGCCTCCGCGACATGCAGATGGCAAATGACTCCGGCCCGCCTTCGCGAGTCGGAGTCTGGGTTGGGTGACGCCGTGTCAGAAAGGACTAAACACCACGGTGCTCCCGACCCCCTAGCCCGCCAACCCGAACCGATTTCCGAACCCATGCTTGCGAAATGCGCGAAAACGCATCAGGACATCTGAATAGTTTGTATTATTGGACATTACCAGCCCGATGTCTCTCCGCCCCCCTCAATCCGAACGCTGCTGGTGGTGCGGCACCGACCCCGTGTATGTCGCGTACCACGACACCGAGTGGGGCGTGCCGGTCGTCGATGACCGCGCGCTCTTCGAGAAGCTCGTGCTCGACGGGTTTCAGGCGGGGCTGTCGTGGATCACGATCCTGAAGAAGCGCGAGGCGTTCCAGCGTGCGTTCAAGGGGTTTGAACCCGAGAAGATCGCGCGCTTCACCGAGCGCGATGTCGCGCGGCTCCTAAAGGACGACGGGATCATCCGCTCGCGGCTCAAGATCGAGGGCGCGGTGAAGAACGCCCGTGCGTGGCTCGAGGTGATGGATGCCGGCGACGGCGCTTTCCGTGACCTCCTCTGGGAAGGGGTCGGTCATCGCACGATCGACACGCGTCTCGCGCGGAAGGAGAACATCCGCGCGGAAAGCCCCGAGAGCATCCGTCTCGCGAAACTGCTCAAGAAGCGCGGCTTCACCTTCTGCGGTCCAGTGATCGTCTATGCATTCATGCAGGCCGTCGGCATGTTCAACGACCATCTCGTGACATGCCCTCGGCACCGCGCATGTGCGAAGCTGGCGCGGCGGTGATGCGCAAATGAAAGGCGCCGCACGGAGTTCCGTGCGGCGCCATGCGCGAGCAACGAGAGAGCGGGTTCCGTGGTTCAGCGGCGACGGCGACCGATCAGGCCAGCCGCGCCAACGAGCGCGAGTGCGCCCGGAGCGGGCAGGCTGAAGGTGTTCTCAGCGAACTGAACCGGAGCGTTGAGAGTGCCGTCGGTGTAGCCAACCTTCAGGTTCCAGGTGCCGCCATTCGCGTCGCGATCGACGACGAACTGGCCGAGTCGGACGGCATCGGCCGGATTCGCAGCCGCGCCCGTGCCGGCGCCCACGCGACCCTGAAGGTTCGGCGGGCTCGAGTTGAACCAGCCGACATTCTGCCCGTTCGGGACATCGGGGCGGTTCCAGCCGCGATCATCCCCATTCGGCGCGAGGTTCCAGGAGGGATCCGCATTGGTGGTGTTGCCGGTTGTCGCGGTGCCGCCGATCACCAGGAAGGAGTCGAACGACCGGTTGAGCGTCGCGCTGCCGGTGAGCTGGGGAGCCCAAGTGCCGCCGGCCTTGGTGAGCACGTTGGAACTCGAGCTGTCAAGGTCCTTGTGATAGAACATGTTCGTCGCGCTGCCATCGACGCGGTTGAAGTTGAACGCGTTGACGACGGTGTCGGTCGCGCCGCTGAAGCGGGCGAACAGAACATAGACATCGAGGTTGACGCCAGAGTTCGAGGTCTGCGTC
>JBEAUK010000089.1:0-3201 GCA_041161465.1 Planctomycetota bacterium
GGCCAGAGGGAGCCGCCGCAGCGGCGACCGCTAAAAGTTCGGCGTGGGCGCACGGAACTGGCTGAAGTCGATCGACTTGAAGTACGCGATCGTTCGCGCAAGCCCTTCGCGCAGCGGAATCTTCGGCTCCCAGCCGAGCTTCGCGCGCGCAAGCGCGATGTCGGGCTTGCGCTGCAGCGGGTCGTCGGCGGGCAGCGGCCGCGACTTCACGATCTGCGACTTGCTCCCGCTGAGTTCGACGGTCATCTCGGCGAGTTCGCGGATCGTGAACTCGCCGGGATTGCCGATGTTCACAGGGCCGGTCATGTCGTCGGGCGCGTTCATCAGCGCGAGGAAGCCGTCAAGCAGGTCGTCGACGTAGCAGAACGAGCGCGTCTGCGTGCCTTCGCCGTAGATCGTGATCGGCTCGCCCGCGACCGCCTGGCGGATGAAGTTCGACACCACGCGCCCGTCGAACGGATGCATGCGTGGTCCGTAGGTGTTGAAGATGCGGACAACGCGAATGTTCACCTTGTTCTGGCGGTGGTAGTCGAAGAACAAGGTCTCCGCCGCGCGCTTCCCCTCGTCGTAGCACGCGCGCGGACCGATCGGATTCACATTGCCGCGGTAGCTCTCCGGCTGCGGGTGCAGCTCAGGATCGCCGTAGACCTCGCTCGTCGACGCGTGGAAGATCTTGGCGTTCACACGCTTCGCGAGACCGAGCATGTTCATCGCGCCGATCACGCTGGTCTTCATGGTCTTGATCGGGTTGTACTGGTAGTGGCCGGGCGCCGCGGGGCACGCGAGATTGAAGATCTCGTCGACCTCGAGCATGATCGGATCGGTCACATCGTGACGGATGAACTCGAAGTTCTTGTGGTCGAGGAGGTGCTCGATGTTCGACTTCTGGCTCGTGAAGAGGTTGTCGAGGCAGATGACATCGTGACCCATCGCGACCAGGCGGTCGCAGAGATGGGAACCAAGGAATCCGGCGCCGCCGGTCACGAGAATTCGCTTCACCATGAGGGCAGCCATCCTACCCGCAACCGTGTCGACCGCTCGACCGACCACACCCGCCGCCGCCCGTCGAACCCCCTTCTGGGACTCGGCGAGTTGCGCTGCGCCCCCGTTCCGCGCACGATGCCGACATGACGCCTTCCGCAGGATCCGCCGACCCAGCGCCGAGATTCGTGGTCGGCACGATGACCGGCACCAGCATCGACGGTGACCTCGATGCCGCCGTGGTGTCGATTCATGGCCACGGGCTCGCGATGCGGGCGCCGCTTGTCCTTGGTCGGTCGTATCCGCTCGGCAAGGTGGCCGACGAACTCCGCCGCATCGCCGCCCAGGAGGCGATGAACGCGCGCGAGTTCGCGCGCATCGCCCACGCGTTCGGCGAATGCCACGCGCACGCAGTCGAGTCGCTCTGCAAGGAGGCAGGCGTGAAGCCCGACCTCGTGGTGCTCCACGGACAGACCGTCTTCCATGCGCCCCCGCTGTCCTGGCAGTTGATCGACCCGTGGCCCGTCGCCGCATCCCTCGAATGCGCCGTCCGCTACGACCTGCGTGGCGCGAACATCGCCTCGGGAGGCCAAGGCGCACCGATCACGCCGCTTGCCGACTTTGTCCTCTTCGCGGCGGAGGCCACGCCCAAGACGATCCTCAATCTCGGAGGCTTCGCGAACGCAACGCTGCTTCCGCCGCGCGCAAGCGGCCCGTCCGAAATCCGCGGTTTCGACGCCTGCGCGTGCAATCACCTGCTCGACCGCGTGGCACGCACGCGACTCGGCCGGCCATTCGACGAGGACGGCCGCGCCGCTGCGCACGGAACGCCGGATCTCGCGCTCGCGACGGCCATCGCCGGGGTCCTCGCTCCATCCGAGGGTTCGACTCCATCCGTCCGCTCGCTCGGAACCGGCGATGAGGCCGTGGGTGCGGTCGATCTCACAGCCGATCTCAGCCCACAGGACGCCTGCGCCACGGTCACGGAGGGGCTCGCGCTGGCGCTGGCCGCACGGCTGCTCGCGGCGGGTCACGAGGCGGGCTCGACCATCGTGGTGGCGGGCGGGTCGGCGCGCCACCGCGCACTCCGCGAGCGACTCGCGCTGCATGCGTCCTCCCCGGTGGAAACCAGCGAGGATCACACAGGAATCCCCGTCGCGATGCGCGAGGCGGCCGGCATGGCCGTGCTCGGCGCGCTCGCCGACGACGGCATCCCATTCACCCTGCAGAATGTGACGGGCGCCTCCTCGCGCACCATCGATTCGGCGAGAATCTCTGCGAAAAATCGCTGAACCGCCAGAAAGCGCCTCTCTCTGAATCGACTCTTCATCGTTTCTTGACAGTGGTTGCGCTTCGCGCCGTACGCTACGCACCATGACGACCGTGAAGGCCGCCGCCAAGGCTCAAATCCTGATTGTCGAGGACGAGCCCGAGATCGCCGAGCTGATCGAGTTCCACGCCGAGCGTGCAGGGATGCGCGCGCGCACGATTCACAGCGGGCGCCTTGCGCTCGAGGTGATGCGCCGCGAGAAGCCCGATCTCGTCGTGCTCGACCTCATGCTACCCGATGTGGATGGACTCGAGATCTGCCGCCGACTCAAGCAGTCGGAGGACACCCGCTCGATTCCGATCGTGATGGTGACCGCGAAGGGCGAGGAGGCCGACATCGTCGCAGGCATCGAACTCGGCGCCGAGGACTATGTCACGAAGCCGTTCAGCCCGCGCGTCCTCATGGCTCGGCTCCGAAACGTGCTGCGCCGGCATGGCCCCATCGAGGATGTGCAGGAGCGCGCGGACCGCCTCGTGCTGCTCGGCGGCAAGCTCGTGATCGACATCGACCGCCACGAGGTGCTCGTCGACGGCCGCAAGGCCGAGCTCACGCTCACCGAGTTCGGCATCCTCCACTACCTCGCGAGCCGGCCCGGTTTCGTGAGAACCCGCGACCAGATCATCGCCGCGGTGCACGGGAAGAGCACCGTGCTTTCGAGCCGCACCGTCGATGTGCATGTGACCGCGCTGCGGCGCAAGCTTGAATCGCTCGCGGATTGCGTCGAGACCGTGCGCGGCGTCGGCTATCGGTTCGCCGATGCAGCCGACGACTCGGACGAGTAGGCCGTACCATCCGTCCGTGACCGAGTCCGCCCCGCTTCCCGACCAAGCTGTCGCGTTGCAGCCGACGCCATCCGGCGGCGACGGCGGAGATGCCGCGCCTGCGGGCGG